>JAOZSG010000004.1:18647-28835 GCA_029939785.1 Fidelibacterota bacterium
AAAATTATTAAAACTAAATTTAATTGCTGTAATTGTGCTGATTTTGTTGGTTTCTGCATGTAATCAATCTGCAATTAAAACAGGTAAGAAAACTGATATGTCCAATGAAATAATAAAAAAAATGGTGGAAAAATTTGGTGAAAATTATAAGAGTCAGATTATAGTGGGAGTTAACCAGGTAAACAAATTATGGGTAGAAAAAGATGGTTCTATGGCAGATATGGAAAAATTCTGTATAGAAAATTTTATTATAAATGAATCAGAAAAAGAGATTTGCTTCAATAAAATCACTTATAATTTTGAACAAATGAGTGGGTTGCTTGTAGAGATGAATCGTACAATGACATGGGGTATGGAAATAGATGATGGACCTATCAGTTCTATTGATCCATTATTTTCAAAATTTAGTCTGAGTCCTTTTGTTGGAAGTACACTCTTTGATACACAAATAGCATTTTGGGTATTGCTCAATTATCGGATTTACTCAACAGAAGAATGTTTGGAACAGGGTTTTGACTGGTCTTCTAAAAAATGGGCAGAAGTAAGACTTGCTCAAAGATTTCAATCCAGAATTCCTTCCAGTGTTGCAGAAGAAAACCATGCAGTACGAGTTGATGCAGATAATTATATCAGTAATTATAATATTTATATGCATAATATTTTGGATGAAAACAATAATCGTCTTTTCCCAAAAGATTTATGTCTTATTACTCATTGGGGATTAAGAGACGAATTAAAATCCCAGTTTCAGGAAAAAGATGGATTGAAAAAACAGAAAATTATTTATGATGTTATGAAAAAAATTATTACTCAGGAAATACCAAAAGCAGTAATAAACAATCCAGATGTTGATTGGAAAATTTCTGAGAATACTGTATCAGGTGAAACAACAGATAATGCTCCTGAGGCAAATATCAGATACGAAAAACTTCGTAATATATTCCTTGCAGAACAAAAAGCAGATCCATATAGTTTTCTTGATTCCACATATATTCAAAGAAAATTCAATAGTGAAAGAAGACTTACAGAAGATAGAGTAAGAGACCTGTTTATTAATTTGTTAGAATCAGATGAATTTAAACAGACTGCATTATTTATCAAGGAAAGACTTGGTCGCGATCTCCAGCCTTTTGATATTTGGTACAATGGATTTAAGACTCAAAAAGAATTTACAGATGCAAAATTATCAGCAATTACTAAAAAGAAATATCCGAATGCTGATGTATTTAAAGAAAAAATGCCTGACTTATTGAAAAGTCTTGGATTTTCAAATATCAAAGCAAAATTTCTTCAGCAACATATTGAGGTAGATCCTTCAAGAGGAGCCGGACATGCTATGGGCGCAGGAAGAAGACAGGATAATGCTCACCTGAGAACAAGAGTAGGCAAAACCGGTATGGATTACAAAGGATACAATATTGCAACTCATGAATTGGGACATAATGTAGAACAGACATATTCAATACATGGTGTTGAAAATACTCTTATTAAGGGAGTTCCAAATACTGCTTTTACCGAAGCGTTTGCTTTTTATTTTCAGGAACGTGATCTCAAACTTTTGGGACTTGAAAATGTAAGTGATGAAACAGAACATTTGAAGAGTCTTCATAGATTGTGGTCAACATGTGAAATTGGAGCAGTTTCACTCGTAGAAATGGAACTGTGGCATTGGATGTATGATAATCCTAATTTTACTCCACAGGAATTAAAAGAATCTACAATCAAAATTTCAAAAGAAATTTGGAATAATTATTTTGAAGAAACTTTTGGTACTGATGATGAAATGATCCTTGGAATTTATTCACATATGATTGAGATTGGTTTATATTTGCCGGACTACCCACTCGGTCATATTATCCAGGCTCAGTATGAAGAATATGGAAAAGGCAAAAATTTTGCACAGGAAATGGAAAGAATGTGCAGTGTAGGTTCAATTGCTCCTGATGTATGGATGACAAAAGCAGTTGGGACTAAAGTAAGTTCAGCACCACTTCGCAGATCGGCAAAAGAAGCATTGGAATTTTTGGGCAGAGTACCATATCATAAAGAAAAAGAATCAGAATAAGATGGAAATAAAAAATAAAATGACAGACCAATATTATGAAGATGAGTTTTTTCAAAATTTATCTCAGGCAAATGGAAGTTTTGTAAATAAAGAATTTGAGCAATGTGTTTTTGAAAATTGTAATTTTTCCGATGGTAATTTGTCCCATACAAGTTTTACTGATTGTCAATTTGTTAATTGTAATTTATCATTGATCAAATTAACCGGTGCATCATTCAAAACAGTTAGTTTTCAAGACTGTAAACTAACGGGAGTGGATTTTAGTAATTGTAATGATTTTGTTTTTGATGTTTGTTTTTATAATTCAATATTGGATTATGCAACTTTCTTTAAATTAAATATAAAAAAGACAAAATTTGATGGATGTCATCTTCAAGACGTAATTTTTACACAAACTAATTTGGATTCATCTATTTTTGAGAATTGTGATTTGGTTGGTGCTGTTTTTGAAAGAACTAACCTATTTAATTGTAATTTTACAACATCTTACAATTACATTATAAATCCTGATAATAGTAATATTAGAAAAGCAAAATTTTCATTGTCAGGATTGCCGGGACTTCTATTACAGCATGGGATTGTTGTAGAATAAGTTTAAGTTTTTATAATTTAGAATTCATTGGAGGAAAAATGAAAGTTTTAAAGTTTGGTGGGACTTCAGTCGGGAAACCTGAAAGTATCAGAAAAGTTGCAGATATTATTATGAAAGAAGTAGCCATTGAAAAAGGTTTATTTGGAGTTGTGTCAGCATTTACAAAAGTTACAGATTCATTGATTAATATTGCAAAAAAAGCAGAAATAGCAGATGAAAGTTATTTGGCTGATATAATAGAAGTTGAGAACAGACATTTTAATTATGCAGAAAATTTATTAGGTAAAAACTCTGATGAAGTTTTTCAAACCAAGTTGAATGAATTTTTTATACAACTAAAAGAAATTACCCACGGAATTTACCTGGTTCGTGAATTAACTTCGAAATCTCTGGATTTTGTCATGAGCTTTGGTGAAAGACTTTCAGCCTTTATAATAAGCAAATATTTAAATACCAAAGGAATAAATGCCGAGTTTTTGGATGCACGTAAAATAATAAAAACAGATAATGTATTTGGAAAAGCTAAAATAAATTTTGAGTTAACATCGAAACTTATTAACGATTTTTTTAATCCGAAGATCGATGTATATATGACAACAGGATTTATAGGCTCTACAAAAGAAGGAATCACAACAACACTTGGTCGTGGTGGGTCTGATTTAACAGCATCAATAATTGGTGCTGCTCTAAATACTGATGTTGTAGAATTATGGACTGATGTAGATGGTGTAATGAGTGCAAACCCATCTAAAGTTCCCGATGCTTTTTCTCTGGAAATTCTAAGTTATAGTGAGGCTATGGAATTGTCACATTTTGGAGCAAAAGTAATACACCCTCCAACGATTCAGCCTGTTATGGAAAAGGGTATTAAAGTTAAAATCATGAATACCTTTAATCCTGAATTTCCGGGTACTGTTATACAGAAAAAATCCAATGGAGTAGCACTTGCCAAAGGTATTACCTCAATTGATGACATCTCTTTGTTAACATTACTTGGTAGTGGAATGGTTGGAGTAGAAGGAATTGCGTCTAGAATGTTTGGTGCACTTGCACGTAAGGGAATTAATGTTATTCTGATTAGTCAGGCATCATCGGAACACTCGATATGTGCTGCTGTAAAACCTAAAGATGCAAATAATGCTAAAAAATGTATTACTGAAGAATTTTTGCTTGAAATCAAAGCACATCTTGTAGAAGAAGTTTCTGTTGAAAAAGATCTGTCAATTATTGCAATTGTTGGTGAACAAATGAGAAAAACTCAGGGAGTTGCAGCAAGATTATTTAGTGCACTTGGAGAAAAAAACATCAACATCGTAGCAATTGCTCAGGGTTCATCTGAGTTAAATATCTCTGTTGTTATTAAGAAAAAGGATGAAAATATTGCTCTTAAAGCAGTTCATGAATCTTTTTTTGCGAAAGAATCCAAACTGTTTTTATTCATGATAGGCACTGGTTTAATAAGCACCGAATTAATCAAACAAATTTCTGAAAATTATCATGCGTTGCAGAAAAACATGAAATTAAATCTAATTGTTGCGGGAATTGCCAATAGTAGAAAAATGGTAATTAATCAAAATGGTCTTGATTTGGAAAAATGGAGAGAGACAATAGAGAATAGTTCAGAAAAATCAGATATGGATGTTATGTTAAAATTTATTAAGGACACAAAATTGAATAATTGTGTTTTGATTGATTGTACAGCAAGTAGTGAAATCAGTAATACTTATGCAAAATTTTTGGAATCAGGTGTTTCAGTAGTTGCAGCAAATAAAGTAGCAAATACTAGAAAATATTCTGAATATGTTCATTTGCATGAATTAGCCCATAAATATAATGTTCATTATTTATATGAAACTAATGCGGGTGCCGGTCTGCCGGTCATCAGTACTCTTCAGGATTTGATGAATTCCGGTGATAAGGTTATAAAAATCGAAGCAATATTGTCAGGAACAATTAGTTATATTTTCAATAATTTTACAGGTAATAAAAAATTCAGTGATGTTGTTAAAAAAGCTAAGGATTTGGGTTATACTGAGCCTGATCCAAGAGATGATTTAAGCGGATTGGATTTTGCACGTAAAATACTCTTGTTAGCACGTGAAAGTAATAAAAATCTTGAAATGAAGGATGTTGAAATTGATCCACTTCTCCCCGAAGAATGTATTATGGCAGAAAATGTGGATGACTTCTTTGAGAAACTTAAACAAAATGATTCGTATTTTTCCGGTATGTTAAAAAGTGCTACTGATGAGAATAAAAAATTATCCTATATTGCAAAACTGGAAAATAATAAGGCAAAAATAAGTCTTGAAAACATTGATAATTCTCATCCTTTTTATTCGATGGAAGGCAGCGATAATATTATTGCATTAACAACAGTTAGATATTCAAATCCATTGATAATAAAAGGAGCCGGAGCCGGAGCCGAAGTTACTGCAGCAGGAGTTTTTGCAGATATTTTTAAAATTGCAAATGCTGTTGTCAAAAAAAGAAGTTATAATTAATACTGCTCTTTAATATTTCAATTTTCTCTGCTGTATTTACATTTTTTAACCAAAATGGTAAATAAATTTATAATGAGAATAATAATCTGAATAAACAAGGAACAATATATAGTACTGATGGTGAAATAATAAAATTAGTGTCTATTCACAGTCAAAAAGAAAAGAGGAAAAATAATGAGAACAGCAAATCCAACATTAAATTCAAAAACGTTTACAAAATATGCCGGAACTTATAGTGGTTCTGACGCAATGACAATCGAAGGAACTGTAAATAAAACAATAATTATGTTTTTTATTTTATTGGCTTCAGCTGGTTTTACATGGAATAAGTTTTTTAATTCCTGGGATGCTTCTAATGTAGGGCCATGGATGGCAATTGGTGGAATTGGTGGATTTATTTTAGCATTGATAACAATATTTAATCCGGAAAAGGCAAAAATTACAGCTCCACTTTATGCCCTTTTTGAAGGACTTTTTTTGGGAGGACTTTCAGCAACTATTGACTCGATGTATAAAGGTGAAGGACTTGTAATTAAAGCCGTGATGTTAACTATGGGAACTTTGTTTTCATTGCTATTTCTCTATAAATCAAAAATAATTAGAGCAACAGAAAATTTTAAATTAGGAATTGTTTCTGCTACCGGTGGCATTGCACTATTATATTTAATGTCAATGCTTATGGGATTCTTTGGTGTGCAAATGCCATTGATTCATAGTAGTGGTATAATGGGAATTGGATTTAGTTTGTTTGTAGTGGTAATTGCAGCACTGAATCTTGTTTTGGATTTTGATTTTATTGAACAGGGAGCAAAAAGAGGTGCACCTGCATTTATGGAATGGTATGGAGCATTTGGATTAATGGTTACTCTAATTTGGCTTTATATTGAAATTCTCAGATTATTGACAAAATTATCTAGCAGAGATTAATTAAATATAAAAAAAACATGATAAACAAGATATTAAAATATATTTATCCAGTAAATCCTACCTAATAAGGGTAGTGTCAAAAGTTAGATAAAAAAATGAGAAATTAAGGCTCTGTCACATTGAGCTAGTCGAAATGTGCACCGGAGCACAATGATTGAAAATTGAAAATCATGTTGATAGAGCTTCGAGCACCCTTCGACAGGCTCAGGATGACACAGAATGAAATAAGGAAAAATCTATGTTAAGAGATCATTTAACAAACGAATTGAATAGTATATTAAAACCGGAAAATTATAAAGATTATTGTCCAAATGGATTGCAGGTCGAAGGTAAAAAAGAGATTAAAAAAATTATCACAGGAGTTTCTGCATGTGTTGATCTTTTTGAAAAAGCAATTGAAATGAAAGCTGATGGAATAATTGTACATCATGGATTAATATGGAATTTTGAAAGACCTGTCTATAAAGGTGCTTATAAAACACGAGTGAAGTTATTACTTGAAAACGATATTAATCTTTGGGGTTATCATCTTCCTTTAGATGCAAACGAGAATTATGGAAATAATATTCAAATTGCTGAAAAAT
This sequence comes from Fidelibacterota bacterium, assembly GCA_029939785.1. Lineage (GTDB taxonomy): Bacteria > Fidelibacterota > UBA2242 > UBA2242 > JAFGTP01 > JAOZSG01. Next base: position 25,320 of record JAOZSG010000004.1, read on the forward strand.
TAGGATTAAAAAATATTGAACCATTTGGAGAATATAATGGAATACTTATCGGTTATAAAGGAATCTGTGATCAAATACAATCAAAGCAATTTTTTGAAAAAATAAAAACAATAATCAATGACAGATGTATTATTTTTCCTTATGGTCCTGAAAAAATTAATTCTGTAGGAATAATTTCAGGAGGTGCACAAAAAGAATTTAAACAGGCTATTTCAGATAATATTGATTTGTATATTACAGGGGAAGTAAGCGAATATAATCTTCATATGGCAAAAGAAGAAGGAGTTCATTTTGTTGCAGCCGGACACCATGCAACAGAGCGTTTTGGAATTCAGGCACTTGGAGATTATTTGGGAGAAAAATGTGATTTGGATATTCAATATATAGATATTCCCAATCCGGTATAAAAAATGTTTCAAAATAGTGCTAAATAGTTCATTTAATTTAATTATTTAATAAAAAACTCTAATTTTTCAAAATAAATTTGGGAATTGATATTTTTTATGTTTATGTTTAGCCGTGTTGAACTTTGACTATCATTATTTATTAATAAGTTAAATCAAAGAGCGTCACATTTGATTATTGAGAAATAGATAGTAAGTAAACAACGTTTTTTGATGTTTCTGATTTTACATTTCCCTCGGCAGTGATTCAAATCAAAAATTGAGTAAAATAGTTGAAAATAAATTATAGGTTAATAACGGTTATGTTCTCCGTTTTAATCTATAAATAGATACATGTTAGTTGAAAAATTAGGAGACTTAAAATGAACATTTATGTAGGAAACATATCTTTTAATTCCTCAGAGCAGGATTTGAAAGATCTTTTTGGTGAATTCGGTGAAGTAACAAGCGTAAAAATTATCAGTGATCGTGAAACTGGTAGATCAAAAGGCTTTGGTTTTATCGAAATGGCAGAAGAAGGATCTGGCGACAAAGCTATTGAAGCTCTCGATGGTAAAGAAGTTGGCGGAAGAAACCTCAGAGTAAATAAAGCAAGACCAAAAAGATAAACATATCTAGAGTTAGAGTTCATTTTAAGTAGTTACTTAAAGTTTTACTTCTGAAATAAATATGTTATTGTTAAAAATGCATACCTTTTTACTTTTATAGTAATTTGAGTATGCATTTTTATTTTTAAATGATATTATACTTTGAATTTATCTGCAAAGGCAGCATAAAAAGCTGTGGCTTTCCATAAATGATCGACAGGGCAAAATTCATTTGGAGCATGTGCCTGCTCTTCATATCCCGGACCAAACCCGATACATGGAATCCCATGTACACCACGAATTGTAACACCATTTGTTGAGAATGTCCATTTATCTACTTTTGGATTATTATTAAACAAATCTTTATATGTAACAATACTCTTTTGTACAATTTCATGATTTTCTTCCATTTTCCAGGTTGGATAGTATTTCTCCATTTTATATACAATTCCAGTATAACTTTTATTATCGTATTCCGGTAAATGAATTTTTCCTTTGATATTGTTTATATCGAGTATTTCCTGAATTTCTGCAATTGCTGATTCTTTGGTTTCTCCCCATGTTAATCTTCTATCCAAATATATAGAGCAAAAATCCGGAACAGCACAAAGAGAAGGCCCGTTTGATTTAATATTGCTCACTACAACAGTACCTTTTCCAAGAAATTCATCTTTAATTAATTTCTCATTTAATTGTTCTATTCCTGCAATAATCGGAGCTGCTTTATATATTGCGTTAATTCCTCTGTCTGGTGCAGAACCATGTGCAGATAATCCTGTAAGTGTTATTTCTATCTCCATTCTACCACGATGACCTCTGTATATATTACAACCGGTTGGTTCAGTTATTACAACAAAATCAGGTTTTATCTTTTCTTCCCGGATTAAATAGTTCCAACATAATCCATCACAATCTTCTTCCATAACTGTTCCGGTAAAATACAGTGTACAATTTTTTGCGAGTTTAAGTTCTTTTATAATTCTTGCTGCTGTGATCATTGAAGCCATTCCACCTTCCTGATCAGCAGTTCCACGTCCAAAAACTTTTCCATCTTTAATATGACCATCAAAGGGATCAAATTCCCAGAGATTTCTATTTCCTACATCTACCGTATCAATATGAGCATCAAATGCAATTTTTACAGGACCGTTTCCAATTCGCCCAATGATATTTCCAAGATTATCAATCTTAATATCATCAAAAGGTACAGACTCCATTTCCTGTTTAATTCTTTGTACTACTTTTTTTTCTCCACAGCTTAAAGATTGGATTGATGCCATGTCAACTAAAAATTGAGCAGTTTGATCATTATATTTTTTTGCTAATTCAATAATTTTTCTGTTCATTATGAACCTTTCTCTTTGTTGATTTCACGACCACGTTTTTCAAAATGTTTTAACACAATCTTTGCATCTTCATTTCCTAGTTTTGCAGCCTCCATAAAATCTAATACTGCTTTTTCATGGTTCTCCAGTTTCATATAAACAGATGCCCTGTTATAATATGCATTTGTATATTTCGGGTTCAATGCTAAAGCAACTCCATAATCATTAATAGCATCAGTATATTTATGTATATTTACAAATGCTGCTGCACGATTATAATAAAATTGTTCATAAGTCGGATCAAGATTAATGGCCATTGTCATATCTTGTATAACATTTTCAAACTCTTTTAATTGAAAATGACAAGAAGCTCTTTGCAGAAATGCATCACGATTTTCCGGTTCTTCTTTAATGGCGGTTGAGAAAGATTTTACAGCATTTCTATACTGCTTTCCATCAATTTGACGTATTCCTTTTTCATAATTTTGGTTCATATTTGTTTATCCTGTTATTATAATTTTTTATTGTAAAACAGATGTGAATTTAAACTGATTTATATCTAAAATTCAAATAAGTTTTTATTCAATTAAATAGTTATAGTCTTTTTTGATTTTTTGAATAATTTCAATTATACTTTTTAATTCTTTTGGGTCAGAATCATTTGAGCTATATAAATTAGAATCTAAAATTTTATGTATTTGTTGCCCAGATTTTATTATCCATAAATCTGTTTCTTTTTTTAACAAGAAACCGTTATTTGTGCTGTCTTGCATACTTTTCTCATCCGAAAATAATGTGATTTTTTCTTTATAAGGTGCACCTGTAAATGGGCAAAAAGTTTCACAGTTTCCACATTCATTACAATAGGAATCAATATGAATGATTTGGGTTGGTTGTGACATATATTTACTAATAAGATTGATCTGTACATTTGATCTGTTTGGACAGACTTCAACACAACGATTACACGCCAAATCACATTCCAAACATCTATTTGATTCATATATCTGGTTTTCAGAGGTTTTTAAATCAAATGCATTTTGTAGCAAACCTTTTTTTGCAGAAATATTCATGTCAGTTAGTTTTGTAGGTTCAATATTAAAAGAATATTTAATATTTTCTTTTTCCATAATATTCTTGGCAGTATTTCGTCCATCGGCAATTGCCTTGACAATTGTTGATGGACCTCGTAATGCGTCC
>JAOZSG010000119.1 GCA_029939785.1 Fidelibacterota bacterium
CGGAACTATAATAAATACAGGTTTTAATGAAACATTTGCTTCTATCATTTTTTTCACATTTGCCCTGTTAGTTCCACCAATTTGCTGAATTGTTACTTTGCAATCTTCTTTAAATTGTACTGGGTCAGGAATATGATATCGATAAAAACCATTAAGTCCCTTTTCTTCATCGACAAGATGTGAACCATGATAAGGTCCAATAAAAAATCCCTGTCCCCAACCTGTGCCAATATAATCTTCTGTACCGGTTCCACAAAGACTTGGATTTTCTTTATCACCATCCAAATAAATTTTCACTTCACCTTCGCCCCACCAACCTATATATTTCTTATCTTGTATAACACCAATATTACAACCTAAAAAACGTCCTTTGCCTTTTACATTTGGTAATATTTCAAAATCTTTTCCTAATGTTGTTGGTGCTTCTCGTCTCCAATGTGCATGAAAATATAAAGCATCATTATCAATTTTATTCATACTTGAAAAATTAATATCAAAGAAAATTCTATGTGTTCGTTTCTTTGATTCATTTGTTACAACAATCTTTGCTCCCGTACGATATGGCATTTGAATATAAGATACTAAAGATCTCGCTTCAGGGCTTGCAAAAAGAGCATTTTCCATCTTCACTGTTCGTCCAAGTGCATGACCGAAAAAATCTTCTATTGGAGCAGAAACAGCAGGAGTTTCAGCACCATCCCAATACATTTCTATTGTCATACTACGCCATTCTTCAGGAATATGAAAAAGATCGTCAATTGTCATCCAGATACGATGAATAATTCCTGCTCCATCAGTATTAAGTAATGTCAGACTTTCACCAGGTTGCATCACATAATAAGGAGCACCTTTAGCACCTTTATTTTCTTTTGCACCCTGAGATTTAAGTGCGTCAATATTTTCTCTACTTGCCCAGTGTGTAGTAATATTATCATCAAATTTATAAAGAGCATCTGCTGTTTTGCTTTGATTTGTACTATTACAACCTATCATAAAGATCACTGCAAATAGCAACAACGTAATCACTAATAAGTTAAGATTTTTTAATTTCATTTTTTCCCCTTTTTTTTAGGTGTTTAACGGATTTGACTATTAGAAATAAATAAAAGTATACTCACCCCAACAACTTCAACCTACAACCTAAAAGTCTACAGCCTATCAACCTACCGACCTTCAACCTAAAAACCCTTCTTAAAAAAATTCTGTTCCTGCAACAATACAGCGGCCACAATAATTGCACCTTTAATCATTAACTGAAAATCTTTTTGAACACCATGTAATCCAAGAATATTACTCAATATTCCAATAATTAATACTCCAAAAAATGTTCCTACTAATGTTCCTTTTCCTCCAGATAAACTTGTACCACCAATTACAACAGCTGCAATTGCATCAAGTTCAAAACCAACACCATCATTTGGATTTCCCTGATAAAGCTGAGCAGAATGAATAATACCAGCCAATGCCGCAAGCAATCCAGAAAAAACATAAGCAGAAGTTCGAATCCATTTCACACGAAGACCTGCCAATTGGGCAGCTTCTTCATTGCTTCCGATTGCAAAAAAATATCGTCCCAGACGCATTTTATTTAACATAATTGCAAATATTATAGTAATAATAATAAAAATGTAAACTGGAAAAGGAATTCCAAGATAAGTATTTGTAAAAATTCTAAAACTTTCCGGAGCTGCACCATTACCAAATCCAATATTTCGTGAATTATTTCCTGCAATAAACAAGGCAAAACCTCGAGCCGCAACCATCATTGACAATGTCGCAATAAAGGCTTGAATTTTCCCCCAGGAAGTAATTGCTCCACTTATAAATCCAGCAACAACTCCAGTAAACAGTGCTAATAAAATGGTAAAGAAAAATCCCAATTGCCAATCCATAATTCCAAAAGCTGTCATTGTAGCAGATAATGCCAAAACAGAACCAACCGAAAGGTCAATTCCTGATGTTAAAATAACTAATGTCATTCCAACAGAAATAATTCCAATCTCTGAAACCTGTCGTAAGATATTTGTTAAATTATCTAATTTTAAAAATATCAATGTACCTTTGTTACTAATTGGTGAAAAAGTTATTGATAAAATAAACAATCCCAAGAAACCAAAAGCAGGTTTTATCCATTCATTTTGTGCTATAAACAGTAATATTTTTTTCTTCATTTATTTTTCTTTCTTTATCATTTTGTCAATTATTCTATTTTATTTCTTTTCAGGCAGTATGATTTACTGGCAGAATGATCAAACAGCAATTTTTTTCATTTTCTTTTTTAATCATCACAATAAAACATTCTTATCATTATGTCAGTTAATTATTCTGTCCATATTCTTTCATTCCTGCATAAAAGCATAATGCAATATTTCCTGCGGATTGGTATCTTCCACCTTTAACAATGCTGTTTGTTTTCCTTGAGATAATACCAAAACTCGATGACATACTTGCATCAATTCCGGAATTTCCGATGATGTAACAATGATAGTCATACCAGCACTACTCAATTCATTTATCAAATTATAAATTTCCTCTTTTGCTCCAACATCAATTCCTCTCGTTGGTTCATCAAGCATAAGTAATACGGGCTCAGTAGAAAGCACACGTGATAAAAGTACTTTCTGCTGATTACCACCACTTAATGTATTCATTTTTTGTAATATTGATGATTTTTTAACATTTAATTTTTCAAATCTTTGTATTACTTCTTTTTTTTCAGTTTGATTATTAACAAAACCAAATTTTGATAGTCTATCCAAAATAGAAATACTTGAATTAAATACTAAACTTAAATCGTGAAAATTACCTTCTCTCTTTCTATCTTCAGAAAGATACATAATCCCCATTCTGATTGAATCTGATGCTGATTTTGGTCTATAGTCATTGGTAATATATTTGACATTTCCCTTAGCCTCACCTTTTAGTTCTCCAAACAAATATTTCAATAATTCTGTACGACCGGCACCAAGTAATCCGGCAACACCCAATATTTCACCTTTTTTTAAAGTAAAATTAATATCAGATAATAAAGATTTGTTATTGGCAATTACATTCAAGTTATCAATATGCAATATTTCTTTATCATATTTTTTAGTAATTTCAACAGAATTATCTTGAATTTCATGACCTATCATCATTTGAATCAATTTTTCATTAGTAACATTGTCAATTAATTCTTGTCCAACGAACCTACCATCTCTCAATACAACTACTTCATCAGCCAGAGTAAATATCTCTTTCATTCGATGTGAAATATAAATAATGGTCTTCCCCATTTCCTTCAATAAATTAATTTTTTCAAATAAAATATTAATTTCACTTTCACTCAATGCAGAGGTTGGTTCATCCATCACAATTATTTCTGCATTTATCTGTAAAGCTTTGGCAATTTCTACCATCTGTTGCCAGCCAACAGGTATATTTTTGATTTTTATTCTGGATGAATATGGAAAATCAAACTCCTTCAAAATCTCATCCGATTTACTTAGCATAGTTTTACTATCAATTACACCCATTGAATTGATTGGTTCTTTTCCCAAAAATATATTTTCTGCTATACTTAAGTCAGGTATAAGGTTTAATTCCTGATGAATCATTGCAATACCTGCATGTTCAGCATCACGAGGATTTTTAAATTGAACTTGATTGTTTTTTAAAATTACTTCACCCTGAAAATCTGGATATACTCCACATAATATTTTCATAAGAGTAGATTTTCCGGCACCATTTTCACCCATTAATGCAATAAGTTTTCCTTTATCAATCGAAAATGAAATATCATGTAATACTTTAACAGTTGAAAATTGTTTACTTATATTTTTGAATTCTAACATGTTGGACTATTATCCTTTATTATAAAATCAACCTACAGTTTAACGACCTATAGCCTACAGCCTATCAACCTAAATCCCTATCAACCTAAATCCCTATCAACCTAACAACCTACAGCCTAACAACCTACAGCCTACAGCCTAAATTCCTCCCAACCTAAAAAACTATTTCCCCTCATCCAAGCTAACAGTCCTTGTCCCCAGCGTAATATTCCTTTCAACCTTCTCCCCTGCCAATATTTTCAAAGCAGTTTCAATGGCTTCTTTTCCACCGGTAGGATAAACAAATGTAGCACTTAATTCTTTATTTTCAACAGCCTGAATACCACCTTCTGCTCCAGGTAATCCGTCTATTCCTATAAATAATATATCTTTCTCACGATTTGCATTTTTGGCTGCCAGATAAGCACCAATTGCCATCGGGTCATTATGTCCATAAACTAAATCAATTTTTTCAAAACGTTGTAAAACATTTTCCATAATTTCACGACCACGACGACGTAACCAAGCACCATCCTGTTCGTAAATTACTTCGATATCCGGATAATCTGCCAAAGCTTTAACAAATCCTTCATGTCGTTCAAGTGCCGGAGTAGAACCTTTCAAACCCCAGATTTCAGCAATTTTGCCTTTCCCATTCAATACTTTTGCAGCATATTTTCCAGCCATCTCACCAATCAAAACATTATCTGCACCTATAAAGGATGTATAAGCATCGGACATAATTTTTCGATCTAATATAACTACAGGAATTCCACTTTTATGAACTTTTTCAACAATAGCAGTCAAAGGTTGTGCTTCATTTGGAGAGATAATCAAAAGATCAACTTCTTGCACCAAAAAGTTTTCTACATCGGCTAATTGTTTGGAATTGTCCTGATTTCCATCAGAAATGATTAATTTAATTTCAGGATGTTTTGCTGCTTCATTTTGCATTTGTTGATTCATTGCTTCACGCCATGGCTCAGCACTATTACATTGTGAAAAACCAATAACTTTTGGTCTTACTTTTTCTGTTTCTGATTTTTTTCCACATGCAGAAAAAACTGCTATCATTGCAACAAATAATATCAAAATCGAAATTGTTTTCTTCATTCTTTCCTCTCCTTTTTCAGCCTTAAATTGATCCAAATTTTATTTCCCTGTTTTGTCCCTAAACTATATAAATCATAAGATTTTCCATTAAGATGAGCTATTAATTTTTCTGGTTTTTGATGTGTTGGTAAATCAACAGTCAAAGTAGCATTTTTACCATTTTCATCTACATCAAAAACAATAGAAACTTCACCAAAACGAGTTAATGCTTTATTTATTGCAGTACGCTTTCCTGCTTGTAACCACGTCGGTGGCAATCCTTCCAGCAGATGTAGTTCATTCTTACGTTCAAATATAAGCATATGCATAACGAGTCGAATAAATTCAGCACTCGCCCAGTTATGAGGCATATCTCCAACCCAATGAGGTTCAGGATGACCTTTTACTCTCTGTTCTTCTCGCCATACTAATAATGGTGATGCATGATTTGCAAAAGCATATGCAGTTTTTGCTGCTTTCTGACCTTCGCCCTGATACAATAAAGCATGACCATAAAAAGAACCAAAATAATTCCACAAACCTTCATCATCCCAGCCAGTTCCATAAATTAAACCTTCTTGTATATTTGTACTGATATTTGCCAATGTCCCTTGCATTATTGGATTATCATTTTCAAATATTTCTCCAGGATAAATAGCATGCATAAATGCCCATTGACCTTTTTGAGGTTGGTCTTTTAATGGACGACTCATATGTATTGGAAGCATTTTATTTCCAAATTCATCAGTAATTAAATCACGTTCTGCCAAAGTTAGATACCGGTTCCAAAGATCATCATATTCTTTTTGCCATTTATCTGCCTTTTCTGTAAAGCCTTTCTTTTTTGCCATATTTACAGCAGATTTAATTCCTATCAATATCCAATATGCGTTTGTGTATTCATGGTCAATATTCAATCCACCGTCAGAATAACCAGAAGGGATAAAATCATAACTCAAAGCATCTTTATCTTTTCTGGATCGTTCTCTTAACACTGGAATGAAATTCATAATTTTTTCTACAACAGACCAATTTGAAGTTAACCATTTGTCATCGCCGGTTAATTGAAAATGACGATCAATGACCCATAGTACAATTCCATTCTCTTTCCAGAATTGACCAATTTTTTCAAAAGAACCATCAGGTTTTTGGAAACTCAACATATGTTTGATTCCTGCTCGAGTTTCAGTAGCCCTGTTCAACGAAGCAATAGTTTCCAGAATAAAAGCACCGTCAACAATCCATAATCCACGATACTGGGTAGGTCCAACCTGAAAAGATGGTAAACCATTTTTAATTTCACGTGCTTGATAAATATTTCGAATAGCACCATCGATTTGATCTTGCATTGCGTTATCTGGAATTTCAATAACATTGTATGGCAGATCATAATTTGCCCAGAAAGATTTCGCATTTTCCAGGGCTTTTTCTGCTTCTGAAACTGTCCATTTCATTCCTTCTGCATTACTATTTACAGAAACTACAATTTTTTTACTTTCGCCTGCTTCAATTGAAATTTTTTCCAGATCTAATTTTACATTTTCCTTTTCCTGAATGTTCAATTTTGCTTTTTCAGAAATATTGACCATACGCCAATCTCGTATATTTATCATATTTTTTTCAGATATATATTTTGGTCTGTAACTGGATCTAACCTGTACAATTCCATCAATATCTTGTTTTGTATTTGTGTTATTTGAAATTGTAACAATCAATAAATCTGTTCGAGGTGGTCCCGTATGTTTTGGTGGAGTTTCTGCACCGGAACGCAAAAAAGCCAGGGATTGATTATTTGCTTCACCAGATATTATAGATTCTTTAGTTGGAAGTTTATCAAAAGCCCATAGCACATTCAAAACAGGATTTAAATCACTTGCATCAGGAGCACTGGATATTTCAATATCCAAAAAACCATCTCCAGTAATATCTTTGGCTTCAATTGTTACAATAAATGGTTCATTTTTTTTAGCAACTTTTATTGCATCTACAATTTTTTTAACTACACCATCAACTTTTATTTCCATAATCCGTTGATCTATTTTATCCCAATGTCCTTCACAAAATCCAAATACCAAATTAGTCGAACGAGATTTAAGTCGATATTTAAGCGATTTTCCCCATCCAATATCCAAACTTTTAAATTCAGGATCACAATCAATAATTGGTTGTGTGGCATTGTAAATTACTTCATGAGAACTTACTGGTTGAAAACCTTGTTTACTTTCATCTGATTTAATATTTGGAGGTAATGGCTTCAATTTTTTTATAGTTTCATCAGTAACTGCAAAAAATTCAGTTTTGAGATCAACTTCTCCAAATTTCCATGTTGTTTCGACTATTGGAGTTTTTGCATCAAAAAGTTTTTGATCCTTCCAAACTTTCTCTTTATCATTAATATAAAAATTAATTCGTGTACCAAAACCACCAATCGTTCCAGGATAATCATATAATAGATCACCATTTTTATCAATTAATGATTTTTGCCAATCATCAGGAAGACAGATTGAAGTTTGCCATTCTGCAGGTGCATATCGATAATCAAGTTGAAATTGACTCTCTAAAGATTTGCCAGCATTTAGATCTTTTATGAGGAGACCTAAAAGTAATATTGATAAAAATTTGAATAATTTCATTTTCCCTCGCTTTGCAGATATTAAACCTTTAAGGTTTTGAAAACTTTGGAAGTTTTTTCCCGTATATTTTAAAACATTTTCAATATAATAACAATTGTCTTATTTTTTCATCTCCAATATCTTCAATTCCATAAATTCCATTCAACTGACTAGTGGAAACCCAAGGTAACCAGCCACGATGCAAAGCAAATCCACGTGGTGGAGATAACGACCAATGTTCCTGTTGCCATCCAATATCACGCAAATCATATATTCTATTAGGAATTGCTGTCATAGATTTTGTATTGTGTAATAATATTCTTGCAACTTCAAGATAATGATCATCTCCAGTCAGTTTAAACAGTTCTGCAAATTCATCAGCATCAAATGACATATACATATCTACAAGTGAATGTCCTGTAGAAATTAATTGCAGACCAATAGTAGAATTCCCTTTTTTCCACTGTAAAACCCGATTTGATTCATCAATAGGCATTGGTACATTCCAAATATATACCCATGTTTCAGCAAAATTTGCAGCCATTTTTGCTCTTTTTAACCATTTATCATTTGAAGTTTGTTTATAAAGAATCAAATATGCCTCAAGGCTAATTGTTGCAGCTTCTTTATCCAATACATTTGGATTATCTATCGTGCCGCCTATAAACTTCCCTCTTTTTTGACTGTATTCCCAACTTACATCAGCAGCTTTTATTGCAGATTTGAGATATTTCTTCTCTTTAGTAATTTCATAAAGTAATGTCAAAAATGGTACAGCATTATAAGATGAAAGAGAACTTTCTTCTACAATCTCTCCAGTTTCTGGTAACCAGGCACGTGGAAATCCACCATCTTTTTTCTGTTGAGTCAAAAGCCAATCAGCAAAACTCTTCATCCATTTCAACCAATTGTCATGCTCAATACCTTTTTTTTGTTCATAAAGATAAGTATGTGCAAGAGATTTAAATCCATCGCCAAGTGAACGCAAATAAATTCGTTTTTCATGAGGCAATGCAATTTCCGGTGCTCCTGTATCAAGATTAAATCCTGATGAAACTGGTGGATCCATTTTTATTTTTAGAAATGAATTGATAATGTTTATTGCTTTTTCTCTATATTCTTTTGAATTTTTATTCCAATCTTCATCAGCGGAACGTAATAAAAATCGTGCAGATTCAAGATTTTTTCCGGTAAATCCCATAACTGCTTTTCGATCTGTAATTTTCACTCCCATTTTTGGAGCATCTGCCCAATTAGGTAATCCACACCAATCATCATGTATTTCTACTTGTGATGCAAGTGCCGATAAAACACTCTGTTTTACAACACTTATATCATGGGGATTAACATTTGGATTTAGAATATCATAAGATTTCCTCCAAACATTGGTATAAAATTGTGGAAATGAATCATCTTTGTCCAAAAGAATTCTTACAGTATAAGTATGTTTAAATCCATTTTTTACAGGATGAAATCGTCTTCGCCATTGTTTCAGTTGACCTCCGGGATATACATTACCTTGATACGTAATATCTCCTTCATTACCAGGAAAGCAATATCCTAAACTTAATTTATTTTTCTCTATCAGAACTCCAATACTACCAAATTGAAAACGTTCATCGGTTAACGGAACTGGAATTAAATTATGTGATTCTTCTCTAGTTGTTTGTCCATTTGGAGCAGGATTTAGCAATGAAATTGAATTGCTGTTTTTGAAATAAACTCCAAAAACTGGTGCAGACATTCTATCTTCACGGATAAAAATATTTGCATTTCCATTTTTATAATTTTCAACTCCTCCAATTGCAGATGCTGATAAAAATTCTGTTCCACCATAGAC
>JAOZSG010000120.1 GCA_029939785.1 Fidelibacterota bacterium
CAGATATGTTCCATTACCTAAATTTCCAGGCTCTGAAAGAGATATTTCAATTGTTATAAAAGATGAAATTCTGGTTGAACAAATAATAGCCATTATCAATAAGAATGGTGGCAAACTTTTAAAAGAAGTCAAGTTTTATGATTATTATAAAGGTAAAAATATAGAGGATGGTAAAAAAAGTTTAACATTTAATCTATATTTTGAAAATACAGAAAGAACATTGAAAGATAAAGAGATAGACAAAATAATGTCTAAGATACATAATAATCTGAAAAAGGAATTAAATGCAGAACTCCGATAAAAATAATACTATTTTATCGCTAGAGATTATGGAAGGTAAAGTAACAGAATTACTGGATACTTTTAAAAATATTAAAGAAGAAAATAAAGTTTTAAAAACCAAAATAGAAGAAGGAAATTCGTCCGAAGTAATATTAGATAATTTTAAACGACAGCAGTTAAGAAAAAAAATACAAAATCTGCTGGATATTTTAGAAGATTTTTAAAAAAGTAAATTACCAAATTTGGTAAAATGAATTAATAAAAAATGGATAATATAAAAGATAATAATCATGTAAAAGTCTCAATCTATGAGCAGGAATATACTGTAAAAGCACAGGCTGATCCTGAATATATAAAAAATGTTGCAAAATATGTTGATGAAAAAATGGAAGAAGTAGAAAGATCACTCCCAAATAAACAATCTTCTCTACGTATAGCAATTTTAGCGTCTATGAATATAACTGATGAGTTATTTAATATAAATAGACAGAATAATGAAATAATTGATGCAGTAGCTAAAAAAACCAACATTTTAATTGAATCGATTGATAAAGAAATAGAAAAAAAATAATCCATTTTTTATACAGATAATAATAATTATACATAACTCATTGTCAGTTATTTGACTATATTAGTTATGTTATTACTGTAAAGGAGATTAGGATGTCATTGATGACAATAATAGTCGGAATAGTTAGTTGCTTCATTGGAGGAGGCATCTCACTTTTTTTATATACACAAAAATTGAAAGGTTCAAAATCCACTGCTTCTGAAATTATAGATAGTGCCTTAAAAGAATCAAAAAATATAAAAATAGAGATGAAACTTGAAGCAAAAGACGAAGCAATTAAAATTCGTTCAAGAGCTGAAAATGAAGCTCGTGAAAAATTAAAAGAAGTAAGAGGATTAGAAAAAAAATTAGAAAAACGCGAATTATATCTCGAAAGAAAAATAGAAGTTTCAGATAAAAAAAGTGAAGAGTTAGATAAAAAAGATAATAAACTGAGTAACCTTCAATCAGAAATAGATCAAAAACGTAATGAAATTGAAACTATTAAAAAAGAACAGGTAGAAAAACTTGAACAAATAGCAGGTTTATCACGAGATGAAGCACAGGAATTATTAAAGCAACAACTTATTGATAAAACAAGAAAACGTGTAGCGGGACAAGTAAGAGATATTAAAGATAAAGCAATGAGCGAAGCTAATAGAGAAGCTCAAAAAATTATCGTTTCGGCAATTCAACGTTCTGCCGCTGACCATACTGCTGAAACTACAGTATCAGTAGTAAATCTTCCAAATGATAATATGAAAGGAAGAATTATAGGTCGTGAAGGACGAAATATCAGACATTTTGAATCTTTATCAGGAATTGAGTTAATAGTTGATGATACACCGGAAGCTGTTGTATTATCCGGTTTTGATCCGGTAAGAAGAGAAATTGCCAGAGTTGCTTTAGAAAAATTAATTCTTGATGGAAGAATTCATCCAACAAGAATCGAAGAAATGATCAATAAAGCCAAAACTGAAGTTGAAGAGTCGATTATCAGTGCGGCTGAAGATGCAATCGATGATGTGAGTTTACCACCATTAAATAAAAATCTGATGAAAATTTTGGGTAAATTGAAATATAGAACCTCTTACGGACAGAATGTATTGAAACATTCTATTGAAGTTGCCTGGTTGGCTGGTCTTATGGCCTCTGAACTTGGACTTGATGGGACACTGGCAAAAAGAGCCGGATTACTGCATGATATTGGTAAAGCAATAGATAGAAATGTTACTGGAACTCATGCTGCTCTGGGTGCAGATATCGCAAAGAGATTTAAAGAAAAAGATATTATTGTAAATGCTGTTGCATCTCATCATGAAGAAGTAGAAGCTACTCATCCAATTTCTGTGATAGTTGCAGCTGCGGATCAGATTAGTGGATCCAGACGAGGAGCAAGAGGCGATACTTTGGAAAATTATATTCAGAGACTTGAAAAACTTGAAGGTATTGCAGAATCTTTTGATGGTGTATCAAAAACTTTTGCAATTCAGGCTGGAAGAGAAGTTAGAGTTATTGTTGAAAATGATAAAATTGACGACACTCAGGCTGAAGAACTTTCAGCAAAAATCGCAGATAAAATCCAGGAAGATTTAACTTTTCCAGGTCAAATAAAAATTGTTGTATTAAGAGAACACAGAAGCGTGAGCTACGCAAAATGATAATTACAAAAATAATTAATGGAAAAGAGATATCCCAAAAAGTCAGGGATTCTCTTATTCCACGAATTGATGCCCTAAAAGCAAAATCAGTAGTTCCAGGTCTGGCTGTTGTATTAGTTGGAGAAGATCCTGCTTCTCAAGTGTATGTAAAAATGAAACAACGTGCTTTTGAAAAAATGGGATTACTGTCTGAAACTATCAAAAAGCCAGTTGACACAACAAAAGAAGAGTTAATGAATCTCATTGATGAATTGAATGCTGATGAGAAATTTCATGGTATCTTAGTTCAATTACCTCTTCCGGGTCATCTTGATGAAAAAGATGTTTTTGATAGAATTGATCCCTGGAAAGATGCTGACGGACTACTTCCTGCAAATATGGGGAAAATGCTTCTTGAAATGGATGGTCCTTTGCCGTGCACACCACATGGAGTTTTGATGCTCTTAAAATATTCTGGTATTGAAACCTCCGGAAAACATGTGGTTGTTATTGGAAGAAGTAATATTGTTGGTAAACCCATCGCCAATTTACTATTACAAAAAAAAGATATAGGTAATGCAACAGTTACTCTTTGTCATTCCAGAACAAAGGATTTGAAATCAATTACAAAGCAAGCAGATATTTTGATTGCCGCAATTGGAGTACCTGAGTTTGTAGATTCATCTTTTGTAAAAGATGGAGTTATAATCATTGATGTTGGTGTTAACAGAGTTGATGATGCTACAAAGAAAAAGGGTTATCGTCTGGTAGGAGATGTAAATTTTGATGATGTTTTTGAAGTAGCAAGTGCTATTACACCTGTTCCGGGTGGAGTTGGACCCATGACTATTGCAATGTTAATTTATAATACTGTATATCTTGCGGAAAAAAAACTGGAATCTAAATAAAAGGAGATTATTTTGAATAATGAAATGATTTTGGATTTGATGAAATCTAGAAGAAGTGTTCGACAATTCAAACAAACTCCTATTCCTGCTGACCAGATCGAAAATTGTATTAATGTCGCACGTCTTGCTCCTTCTGCCAAAAACATACAACCCCTTGAATATCTTTATATAGATGAAAAGGAAAAAGTGGATGCTGTTTTTCCATTTTGTAAATGGGCTGGATATATTGACCCCAAAGGAAATCCGGAAAAAGATAAAACACCTGTAGCCTATTTGTTTGTTCTTGTTAATAAAAATCATATCGAATCAGATTTCTTCAAATATGATGTCGGTGCAGCAAACGAAAATTTCATCATTTCTGCGTTGAGTTATGGTATTGGTTCTTGCTGGTTATTATCGATTAATCGACCGAAACTCAGGGAACTTTTAAATATTCCGGAGCATTACAATATAGATTCAGCAATTGCATTGGGATATTCTGATGAAAAACATGTGGTTGTTGAAACAGAGCATGATATAAAATATTGGAAAGATGATGATAAGACATTTTTTGTTCCCAAAAGAAAAGTTTTGAATGTTTATCACAAAAATAAAATAGAAATAAAATGAGGTTATAATGCATCCAGTTCTTATAAAACTTGGTCCTGTTACAATATATGTGTATGGATTAATGATGGCAACTGCTTTTATGCTTGCTTATTATATACTCCAATGGGAATTAAAACGAAGAAAAGAAGACCCTGAATTTGCTGGTGATTTGATTTTTTGGGGAGCAATAGGAGGTATTGTAGGTGCAAAGCTCTTTTTTGCCGTAGAAAATTTTTCAGATGTATTACTTGATCCAAAGGGGACAATTTTCTCAGGGTCAGGTTTGGTCTTTCATGGTGGATTGATTGGTGGAACAATCGTAGTAGTCAGTTTAATTCTTATAAAGAAAAAATCCTTAGGTAGTTATGGTGACATGATTGCACCTGTGTTGTTATTAGGTCAGGGTATTGGTCGAATTGGCTGTCTCTTTGCCGGATGTTGCCATGGTGGAATTACCAATTGTCCGATTAATATTCATTATCCTGGGGGAAGTCAGGCATCATATCTTCATTATCATGAGGGATTATTAGATTCCGGTTTAATGGAATCCCTGGGAGTACACCCTACACCAATATATGAAACTATATTTAATACAATAATGTTTGTTATATTGATAAAGTTTATCAGACCAAAAATGAAAAAAAGAGGTTCTACTTTCGCCATATTTCTGATTATTGCAGGTGCGGAACGTTTTATGTTGGAATTCCTCCGAGTTAATCCTAAGGGTTTATTTGGTCTTACTCATTATCAATTCAGTTCAATATTTTTTGTAGCTCTAGGTACAGTATTATTACTGTTTTTTGTAAAACAGGATAAGGATTCCATTGAAATTGGGTTGTGAACTTGTTAAAGTTGATGAAATCGTAAAAAGTATTTTTCAACGCAGAGACCGCAAAGATCGCAGAGACTATATCTTTAAAATACACTAAATTATCACTGCTAGACTTTGCGTTCTCTGCGTCCTTCGCGTTAAAATTTTTACTTTTTACGAAGTTGTTTAATTATAAAAAAAGGGGATTGGTATGAAATTGAATTACAAGACAATAATAATGTTTTTATTAATGGCGCTTTTTTCAATACTTTCAGGACAAAGTAAAATAGCGAGATATGAGTCTAAAAGTAAATCACCTGTTATTGAAGAATTGAAAAATGATATAAAAAAAGAAAATGCAGAAAAAGATTCCGTAACACAAATTATTATAGATAAACAAGATGAACTGAAAGCTGATAAAAAAGCAAAAAAATTAGTATTACATGCTGATTTTTCTAAATTGGTAAAACCTAAAAATATTGAAAGTTTTAAATCTCAATTCCATTTTAAGCCTGTTGCACAATATCTATCAGGAATGTGCTGGTGTTATAGTTCTACATCCTTTTTGGAATCAGAAGTAAAACGAATTACAGGACAAGAAATAAAATTATCAGAACTTCATACTGTTTACTATGAATATCTCCAGAAAATTGAAGGATATGTTGATACACGTGGAAATTCCGAATTCGGCGAAGGTTCTGAATCAAATGCTACACTTAGAGTAATGAAAAAATATGGTGCGGTTCCTGATAAAGTTTATGACGGACAAAAAAAGTTTAAAAGACATAACCATTCTCAAATGTTCAAAGACATTAAAAATTATTTACATTATTGTAAAGAAAATGATTATTGGGAAAAAGATGTAATTCTTGCTACTACTAAAGCAATTCTTGACCAGACAATTGGAACTCCTCCGAATAAATTTGAATGGAAGGGTAAAGAGTATACTCCATTACAGTTTAAAGAAAATGTACTAAAGATTAATACCGATGATTATTTAGGTTTTATGTCAACCATGTCCGTACCTTTTTATACACAGGCAGAGTTTGATGTGCCTGATAATTGGTGGCATGATGCAAGTTATTATAATGTACCTCTTGATGTATGGTATAGCATTGTAAAAAAATCTTTGAAAGCGGGATATACTATTACAATAGGTGGAGATGTTAGTGAACCCGGATATAATGGACTTGAAGATGCTGCTTTTGTTCCTGATTTTATCATGCCGGAAAAATATATTAATCAATATTCAAGAGAATATGGCATTTTTAGTGGCACTACTAACGATGATCATGGTATTCACATGGTCGGATATACAAGTGCTGGTAAAGGTAAAAATAAACATGATTGGTATTTAATTAAAGATTCTGGACGTAGTTCCAGAAAAGGTAAATATCATGGATATTATATGTATCGTGAAGATTTTATCAAATTTAAAATGTTAACTTTCATGGTGCATAAAGATATGGTAAAAGACGTTCTTAAGAAATTTTAGGAATTAAACATATAAGGTCTTGAAGACCTTGGAAGTTTTCAATACGATATATGATTGTTAATGTAAAATTTAATTTCTCCAAAACATCCTAAATCAAAAATCATCAATCCTTGTTCGTAAATCGCTTTCATCTGATGAGTTTTTATTGTAGGACAACTTTATAAAGTTGTCCTACAATAAATATTACAAATAATATTTTCTTGACATTATAATGTTTTAGCGTTATAATGTTATTATAAAAAAAAGGAGAAATTGTTATGTCAACATTAAACAAAAGAGCAACAATATATTTTGATCCGGATATACATAAAGTGTTAAAAATTAAAGCTGCAACTTTGAACAAATCAATTTCTGAATTAATAGATAAAGCTGTGAGATATGAATTAATAGAAGATGAAGAAGATATCAGAGCTTTTCAGGAACGAGTAAATGAACCATCAGTACCTTATGAAAAAGTTCTAAAAGATCTCAAAAAAAATGGTAAAATATAAAATTGAAATCAAACAATCTGCTATCAAAGAATTAAATAATTTACCCAAAAATGTCCTGAGTAAAATTGTTGATAAAATTCATTTTTTGGCAGATAATCCCAGACCAATTGATTGTATAAAACTTAGAGGGAAAGAGCAATACCGAATCCGACAGGGAAAGTATAGAATTTTATATTCAATTCAAAATGAAGTGCTGGTAGTATTTATTGTTAAAATTGCACATCGGAAAGATATGTATAAATGATATTGTTCATTTTACCATGAATTTGAAAAAATAAAATAAATAGACAGGATTAACAAGTTCAACTGGATAAAAATTTTATAAATACAATCCTGTTAAAAAAGTGGAAGAGGAAGCACGAATATATTTAATGTTAATATTATTTGTTTTGAAAATTAATAATATATTAAAATATTTAATTGTAAATTAAATGTTAAAATTAATAAAAAAAGGGGGCGGGAAGATGAGAAAAATTATTTTATTAATGATAATTCTAATTGTTTTAACATCTGGTATTATTGCAGAAACCGGAAAAATTTTACAAGGACAAACAAATGCTATTTATACACTCGCAGAAAGACAAGGATTTAAGAATAAAATGCTTGAGTCTTTTATATTTGATAAATATGAAAAAAAGATTCATGAATTATCTCAGGCTGAAGGATCTGATTTAATTAATTTATTTCAGAGTGATAATCCTCCAAAACCCATGGATATTAATAGTAATGAATCTAATAATTATATTTCAGAAATTTCGGTTGAACCAAAAACAAAGCAATCTTTTGCCCTATTACAAAGAGAAATAGACAATGTTAATAAACAAGAACAATCACAGCCAGTAATAACAGATATTCTTGAAGTTGGAATGGAAAAACGTTTTCATCTTATTGATAATAATATTATTTATGGTAAGATTATAAAAGTAGATGAGTTATGTCATATTGAAACAAGTGACTGTGTATTAAAGATTCCCAAAGGTGATATTCTGGCAGAAACAGCTGCTATTACCAGGAAAGATCATACAAGATTTACTGGTGCTGTAATGTATGAAACTGCTGAAAAAATCATCATTAGGTCTAAATATGGAGATATCCCGATTCATAAACGAGATATTAGAGATATGAATAAGTTCCATGGCGGGAAAAAAACAGCAATGAAAGAAGATATTCATAAATTTTACAAAGGTGAAGCAGAATTAATAAATATCATAGGCGATCCAACTGCTTTTTTATTACAACCTCAAACTTTTTATGTTAGCGGAATGTCTGTCGGTTATGGTTTTACAGATAAATTTATGCTGACAACAAAATTTGGTTCCAGTTTTTCCGGAGATTTAAATATTTACCCTAAAGTCAGACTTTTTCATCATGAAAATGGAATTACAGAACATGGTATTACAGTCGGAATGGGAATACATCGAAGACATTCAGACAAACGTCTTGTAGCAGGATATTCACAGGCAATTATTAGCAATCAAAGTGACAACAGTTTAAATGAAATTGATATTACGTTAGATAGTGTAATGCTTGATCCGGAAAATAGATCATTGTATAACGATCTATATGTTGTTTATTCAAATAGAAAATCTTTAAAATCAGGAAGAGGTAAAGTTGGTTTTTCTTTAGGAGCCAAAACTAATTCACTCGCATGGAAAAAACCTGATTTAACAAATGGTTTTAAATGGAATGATAATAGTGAATTTAATATGCCTTTTCGTTTTTGGGTTGCATTTGAATATGATTTACGTAAAAATCTGAAATTTGTTGGCTCTATTTGGGTTGATAATGGAAATAAATCTCAAACGCTGAGACAATCTTTTGATGATTATTTTACTGACAGCACTCCTTTTATTTTTGATTGTCATGAAGGTACTTATAGTATTGTAGATTTTGATTTTGGTTTTCTCTATGCTGTGAATGAAAATTTGCGTGTCGGTCTTCATTTTCAGGATCCGTTTTTTGAGTTTTATTGGGAGTTTTTTGAATTTTAGA
Organism: Fidelibacterota bacterium; assembly: GCA_029939785.1. Classification (GTDB taxonomy): domain Bacteria; phylum Fidelibacterota; class UBA2242; order UBA2242; family JAFGTP01; genus JAOZSG01. The sequence goes on from JAOZSG010000120.1 coordinate 8,758, forward strand.
AATTGATAGAAGAAGGAATATTGTAACTGTTCAGGACAGTTTTTGTTAAAAGTATCCTGAGATGTTACAAAAAATTTACTTGGTATAAGGATAAAATTATGCTGGTTGAGAAGGACATTAAAAGTATAATATCAAGTGGTGAAGGATACAATGCAGAGTTTAAAATTCAAATTCCATCTAAGGTAAAAGAACTAGCGGAAGAAGTTTGTGCTTTTGCTAATGCATCTGGTGGAGTTGTCTTGCTTGGTGTGGATGATAATAATATCATACAAGGTATTCAAATTGATAACAGAAAACGTTCAGCTATTCAAGATTCGATAAATCAAATTAATCCGCACCTCCCATTTTTATTTAATTTAATTGAAGTAGATGATAAACAAGTTGGAGTTATTGAGGTTTCTTCTGGTGATCAAAAACCTTATGTCTTGTCAGGATCTATTTATGTTAGGCAAGGACCAAATTCACAAAAAATAACATCGGTAGAACAAATGCGTGATTTTTTTCAACAATCTGATCGTATTTATTTTGATGAAGCTATTTGTGCCCAATTTTCTTATGAAAAGGATTTT
>JAOZSG010000121.1 GCA_029939785.1 Fidelibacterota bacterium
TACATTAACTCTGGATTATCTTGAAAACCAAAATGGAACTGCTACAATTACAGTTAGGGGAATATCCAATGGACAAACTGTTGATGATGAATTTGAGATAACTGTAAATGCTGTAAATGGAGCACCGGAAGGAAGTGATAAAACAATAACCATTATTGAAGATGAAAATTATTCATTTCAATTAAATGATTTTGAATTTAGGGATTTTGATGGAGATGTTTTTGCTGGAGTTAAAATTATTTCAGTTGAAACTGCAGGTAATTTAAAATATGATGGGCTGGATGTAATCATAAATACAGATTATCCTGATGTCACACAATTTAGTTTTATTCCCATGTCAAATGAGAATGGAAGTCCTTATGCAAATTTTACTTTTAAAGTAAAAGATAATGTTGGGATATATTCTAATTCATCTTATACTATGACCATCAATGTAACACCGGTAGATGATCCACCAATTATAGTAAATCCAATTTTAGATATTGAAGTAAATGAAGATACTGATGATTCAATAATAAATCTTTTAAACTGTTTTGAAGATCCTGATAATGATAATTCCAATATTATTATCTCCCTGCATAATAATTCAAATACATCTTTAGTATTTGCTGATATTTATGACAATAATCTATTACTAACATATCAGTCTAATGCAAATGGACAATCAAATATTACTATTAGGGGGACTTCAAATGGAAAAAGTGTTGATGAAAATATCACAGTTACCGTACTTCCTGTAAATGATCAGCCGGGTAGTTTTAGCCTGTTGACACCAAATAATAATGCCGTTATTGATATTAATAATAACAATTTAGAAAACATAGTCGAATTTAATTGGGAAGAGTCTGTTGATCCTGATTCTGATAATGTTGAATATTCTTTATTTATTCAATATGAAGAACAAGATTATTTATTATCTGATAAAATGAATAAAAATTCCTTTACAATAAATTATGACAAAATTGATTCTTTAATGGTATCACTTTTCAACACTGAGGTTCTTGCCGGAAAATGGTTTGTTACATCTACTGACGGTGAAATAATTACAGAAAGTAAAGAAAAGTCCAATATTACATTCCAATCCTCTACTACTGCTATCGATGACAGATCTGCCGGTATTATGGAATACAAACTACTACAAAATTATCCTAATCCATTTAATCCAACAACGAATATTCAATTTTGTTTACCTAAAACATCATTTATCAATTTATCAATTTATGATATTAATGGTTCTTTGATTGAAACTTTGGTAAATGAAAATAGAAACTCAGGATTTCATCTAATAAACTGGGATGCATCTTCTTATAGTTCAGGTATATATATATACATAATCAAATCAAATAACTATATTAAAAAAAGAAAATGTATTTTGATGAAATAGACATTCTTATAAATATGTACTAATATTAATACTGTAATGTAAATAACGCTAAAAAATTAGGGCAACTATCATGAAACAAATAATTATATCATTTTTTTTATTTACAAATATATTATTTTCACAAGAATCAATAATTATTGATCATAGTTGTGTCGATATCACACAAATCCCTGAATCTGCAATTAATGATGCAAAACAAAATCTTCATATTGCTTATGGACATACATCCCATGGAAGTCAGTTAATTACAGGGATGAATGATCTAATAAATTTTGCAAATAATAATGGAAAAGGACTCAGTCTATCCGAGAATATTTTTAAATGGAATAATGGTGGAACAGATGGTGCTCTTGACCTGCATGATCGAGCCATGGGTGGAGATGCAGGTTATTTCCCTGACTGGTTTGACAATACAAAAGCATATCTTGATGATTCTACAAATTCAGATGTAAATGTAATTATCTGGTCGTGGTGTGGTCAGGTTAGTGAAAGATATAGATCAAATCGATTATTTAGTAATTATCTGGAACCAATGACTCAATTAGAAAATGAATATCCTAATGTTACTTTTGTATATATGACAGGTCATGTGGATATTAACGATGATGAGGATAATAAAGGTGCAAATGACTCTATAAGATCATATTGTCAGATTAATAACAAAGTACTCTTCGATTTTGCAGATTTTGACAGACATGATCCCGATGGCAATTATTATGAATTTGTTCAGGATAATTGTGATTATTACGATACTTACACTTCTGATAAAACAAAATTAGGGAACTGGGCAACAGAATGGCAAAATAGTCATACAGAAGGAGTTGATTGGTATTCATGCAGTTCTGCTCATAGCCAGGCATTAAACGCAAATCAGAAAGCTTATGGTGCATGGTGGCTCTGGGCAAGACTCGGTGGCTGGGATGGCAATTCTGCAAATCTTGATCAGAATGATCAAGACAATGAAACTTCACCATCAAAATTTGAATTAAACCAAAATTATCCCAATCCATTTAATCCCATTACTTCAATTCAATTCTCATTACATAAAACATCCAAAATCCTTTTATCAATTTATGATATAAATGGAAAACTGATAGAGACTTTAACAGATAAAGTTATGCAACCGGGATCTTATACAGAACAATGGAATGCATCATCCTATTCATCAGGCATCTATTTTTATATTTTAAAAACCGATGGTTTTATACAAAAACGCAAATGCATATTATTAAAATAAATCGATTAATTTCATAGTATTTATCTGATCGCTTCACCAATCGTGTAGAGAGATCCTGTAACACATATCAAATCATCAGAAGAAGCTATTTGCTTAGCTTTTTTAACAGCCTCTTTAATATCCTCTTCAATAACAACATTTGAGTATAATTTTGCTTCTTTATAAAGATCCATAGTAGTTGCAGCTCTGTCAGAATTGGATTTACAAACAAAAAAAGTATCTACAATAGAACTTAAATTTTTAATCATTAATTGAAAATCTTTATCATATAGAATAGCAATTACACAATAGAGTTTTTTATATTTATATATATTAGAAAGATTAAAAACAAGTTTTTCAATTCCTGCCGGATTATGTGCACCGTCGATTATTACTGTTGGATTATCACTAATTTTTTGCATTCGTCCATTCCAAATCACACTTTCTAAACCTTGTTTTACTTTTTCTACATCCAGTTTCCAGTTGAAAATATCTGCAACTACAGCACAAATAAGAATTGCAGTAGAAGTATTTTCTATTTGGTGAACTCCAACTAAATTGCAGAGAAGGTTTTGAAATTCAATATTATACTTTGGAATTGAAATATCAAAAATATTCCCGGAAATTGTCATATTAACGTTTGAAATATATACTTCTTTTTCAACCTCCAGAATTGGTGCATTTTTTTCATTTGCATATTTTATTATTGTATTTTTTGCATCTTGCTGCATTTTTCCTAGTATAATAGGTGTATTTTTTTTTATAATTCCGGCCTTTTCACTCGCTATTTTTTCTATAGTGTTTCCTAATGAATTCATATGATCAAAATCTACATTTGTAATTGCCGTCACAACAGAATTTACAAGTTTTGTTGCATCTAATCTGCCACCAAGTCCAGTTTCCATTATTGCATAATCCACACTTTCATCAAAAAATATCTGAAAAGCCAAACTTGTATTTATTTCAAAAAAGGATGTATTATATACTTTATGAAGATCGCGAAATTTAAGATAGATTTGAAGTAAATCTTTTTCCTCAATTCGTTTTTTATTTATCCGGAATCTTTCATTATAATCTACAATATGAGGTGAAGTATTTAGTCCGATTTTAAAATTGTGTGCATCAAGAATTGATTCAATTATCGCACAAGTTGATCCTTTTCCATTTGTTCCTGCAACGTGAATACCATTAATCTGTTTTTCAGGATTGCCAACTGCATTTTGAAATTTTGTAATATTCTCAATCTGAAGTTTTTTCTTTCCGCCAGATTTTGAGTTTAATTCTTCAAGAAATTCTGTATATTCCATACATGTAATTTATAACATCGGGAAGAATTATGAAAAAATATTATCTAATTGTAAACCCTTTTGGTGGTAACAAAAGAGGGCTTTCAATCCTTGAAAAAGTAAAACCAATCTTTAAAAATGCTGACGTAGAAATCGAGATCAAAGAAACACGTTATGCCGGACACGCAAGAATCATAATAAACACATTAAATTATGATGGTTATGATGGAGTTTGTGCTATCGGTGGTGATGGAACAATGCATGAATTAGTCAATGGTATGTTATCAAGAGAAGACAAAAAAAAGATACCTATTGGACTTATTACCGGTGGTACAGGCAATTCATTTATGCATGATTTAAATTGTTTGGATCCTATTGTTGCTGCAAAAAGAATTATATCAAATCGATTACGTAAACTGGATATTGCTGAAGTTAATGCTGCAGGTGAAATTATCTTTGCCTTTAATATAGTAGGTTGGGGATTGCCAACAGATATTAATATAATGGCTGAAAAATTAAGGTGGTTTGGTGGACAACGCTATAATATTGCATCAATTATTGAAGTTTTAAAAAATAAAAGACGTCTTGCAAAAATCCGTGTTGATGGTCAAACAATCGCCGGAGATTACGGTTTTATTATGGGCTGTAATACTATTCACACCGGTAATGCAATGAAAATTGCTCCTCTGGCACAGATTGATGATGGTTTAATCGATTTATTAGTAGTACGAAAAGCAGGAAGAATGAAACTATTGTCTTTATTTTCAAAAATATTTAAAGGTGGGCATGTTGGAGATCCTATAGTTGTTTATTACCAAGTTAAAAACTTTTCTATCATTCCAATAGAAAATTACCTTTTAAATATTGATGGTGAATTAATTGGGAATACACCTATAGATGTAAAAATGTTACCAGGAGAAATCGAGATTTTGATATAAAAAAAAAGCATAACACTCAAAATTAAGAATGTTATGCTACCCCATCATTATCTCATATAAAACCTTTGTTAAAAATTCAAGCATAGCACTCTTTAAAGAGTGCTATGCTATCCCACCATTTCGTGCCGCCGAGCACATAAAATTTTGTTTTAATTAAGTCTAAATTTTAAAAAGCAGAAGTATTATGTTTATTAAATTATTTTTCTTATTTTAAAAATCTTCTTTCAAACTGTATTATAATTATTCAAGTCATGTACCAAACACTTAACTTCTTATTTTTATAAGCAAATCTGTAACATTTAACAAAAACAAAGCTCTGTATAAAAAAAATACTGTTAATTTATATTTTATAATTTTACCCTTATTCTTCACAAATATTTATAATTATTCGTAATTTTCTCTATCCAGAAATCTCTGGTTAATAAATGTCAATATATTGTATTAAATTTATACAGATACACTTTCTAATAATTTATATATTTTCAATTGTATAAAATAAAAACACTGTATGAAAAATAAACATGAGAATATGCATGATGGGATTTTTTTAATAATTATTGAATGAATTATAGAAAATCTGTATATTGATAAGTAAGTATTTTAATTAAAAAAATATTTCATAAAATAAAAAGATGACAAACTCGGCAAATTATACTTTTAATAAAAAGTTTATGTTTTGCAATAAAAATTAAAGGATAATTTATGAAGATGTTAATTGTTGATGATTCCAGAATTAATAGAAAAATGATGTCTAAAATATTAGAAGATTTTGGTGAATGTGATACAGCAGAAAACGGTCTTGAAGCAATAAAAGCAATATTAGAAAGCTGGAAAAATCAACAATCCTATGATTTAATTTTTATGGATATCATGATGCCGGTTCTTACGGGTGTAGAAGCTTTGCAAAAAATCCGTGATATGGAAAAAAAACAAGGTATTTCCAAAGATCAGCAATTAAAAATAATCATGGTTACAGCAAAAGGTGATAAAGCAAGTATAATAGACACTGCAAAAGCCGGTGGTGTATCAGGCTATCTTGTAAAACCTATTCAAAAAGAAGCATTACATAATGAAATTAAAAAATTAGGTTTCAGTCCTAAATAAATACAGAAGCGAAAAGCGAAAAGCCTAAAGCCTAAAGCCCAAAACATAAAGCAAACTTAATATCACGCTTTTCGCTTTGGGCTTTTTGCTTTTTTATTATATTCCCTATTTTTTTCCTATCGCCTGTTCATAATCAAAATATGCCATTAAATAATCCAAAATAGCAGCATAATAACCTAATTCTGCCTGACTATATAAAAGATGAGCATCTTTTAGTTCCAACTGTGTTGCCAATCCATTTTCAACTGATGTTTCTGCAATTTTATATCCTTTTTTTGCAGTTGATAAAATCGACTGTGAAAATTGAATTCTGTCTTTGGATTCTTTTAATTTCAGGTAAATGTCCTGAAGTTCTTTCTGAATCTTTTCTCTGGTTTTTTCCAATTCAATTTGTGCCTTATCATAATTCACTTGTGCTTTTTGTACCTGAGCACCAGTATAACCACCTGTCCAAATTGGAATATTCAGAGAAATTCCAACCATTATGTCATTGTTCTCTCTTTCCATTTTCCAGTTATCAGACATTGATGAATAAGCATAAGTTAAATTCCCTGAAAGTGATGGTAAATATCCAGAAAACTGTGCCTTGACATTTGTTCCTAACAACTTACCCTGCCACTCCTGAGCACTATAATCAGGACGCATTTTTAGTACACTTTCTAATTCAGGTATTTCAGGTAATTCCGGGTATGTAACCATATCACCTTTGAGATTCAATTCATCTTCGAAAGGAATTCCAGCAAGTTCTTTCATACTATTTAATAAAAGTTTATAATTCTTCAGAGATTTTGTTATCTCAGGAATTTTACTCTTCCAATTAACCTCTGCCTGATAAAGAGCAAGTTCTGAGACAGTACCTGCTTTAAATTTTGTTTTAACTAAACTATAATTTTCTTTTGCATTCTGCTCAGCTTTGATGTTTATATCATGAACTTTTTTTAGAAGTAAAGCTTGATAAAAAACTTTTTTTGAAGCAGTCATTACAAATCGTAAACTAGTCGAATAAATTTTATCAGTCATTTTTTCATATTGTTTTGCAGCTGTAATAGCATTACCTACCAAAGGACTAAAAAGAGTCTGTTCCAATCTGGCACTAAAACCAAACTGATTATTGTAAGATGCTTTCATTTTATCCGGAAATTCCATAGGAGGTACACCCGGAATAGATGGCATATCAAAATCCATATACATATAATGTGGTACAATTGCTCTCGTATATGAGCCTTGTGAAAAAATCTTTGGTAATGCAGTTGAATAAGCCTCTTTTTTATTAGCTTGAGCCATTTCAAATTCTTTTTCAGCCAATTTAAGATCTTTGCTATTTTCTCTCACAAGAGATAAAAATTCATCTACATCTATTGTTTTTGCAAAAGTAGAGGAAAAGATTAGAAACATTATTACTATTAAATTTATTACACTTTTCATCACTCTGTATTCTCCGGATTTTTTATGTTTTGGTATATTCATAATTTACACCTCTTCCATTTCAGTACTAGTCTTTTTCTCTTTGGAAGTAAGGTGGTAAATTGCAGGAATTACAAGTAAACTGAGAAAAGTTGATATTACCAATCCACCAATACTTACAATACCCATTGGTTGTCTGAATTCAACTCCGGCAGAACCAATTCCCAAAGCCATAGGAGCCATTCCAAAAATAATTGCAATTGTGGCCATTAAAATTGGTTTCAGTTTTGTTGGACATGCTTCTACTAATGCATCATGTACACTCATTCCTTTTTTTCTCAGAATATTTGTATAATCAAGTAATAAAATCGCATTATTAACCACAATTCCCAATAACATCACAATCGCCATCATAGACATTGTATTCATAGTTTTTCCTGTCAGATAAAGACCACCAAATACACCAATTAATGCAAGAGGAACTGTCCCCAAAATAATTAAAGGCTGTGTTAAATTTTCAAGTGTTGCAGCCAATAACATATAAGTCAGTAGTATAGCAATAATAAAAGTACGCAACATATCTATTCCGGTCTCTTTCATCATTTCTGCATCTCCTGCCCACTCAACTTTATATCCGGGATCAAATTCAGTCTTTGCGAAAACTTCTTCGACTTTTTTTACAATATCACCTAATACATAGCCAGGAGCAATATATCCGGAAAATTCAATTGATTTAAACTTATCCTTATGAAGAATTTTACTGTATCCTTCTGTAAATTTGATTTCAGCCAATTGACCTAGTCTGTAAATTCCATTTCTGGAAACTACAGTAATATTTTCTAATTCTTCAGGACTATCAACTGATTCATCAGTTAACATAATTTTCACATCATACTCTTCACCTTGTTCCCTGTATTGTGTACATACAAGACCTTCAACAGAACTACGAAGTGTAAAAGCCAATGTCTGAATATTCAAACCTGCATCAGCAATCTTTTTACGCTTTGGTATTAGAGTAATTTCCGGTTTTCCTGCACGTGAACTTGTATTAAAATTGACAAGTCCCGGAATTTCTTTTATCTCAGCAACTAAATTTTCTTTGTATCTTTCCAGTTTTTCAAGATCCTGCCCTTTTAACTGAAAATATACCGGAGCGGCACCACTACCACCACCGGAAGATACAGCCATTACTCTAATCTGAGCATTTGTAATATCAGACAAATCTCTGATTAAATCATTGGCAACAACATTACTGGTAGCATCTCTTTCTTCAACATCAACAAGTTTAACACCAATTTTAGCAAGATTTGTTCCTATATTCATCCCGTCAAATGATCCTACAGTAGTTAACATATGTTTGACAGCGTCATTCTTCTGCACAATATTTTCAATATCATTTACCATTCCGGCTGTTTCTTCCAAATTATATCCCATTGGCATTTCTACTTCTATGCTAATGTCACCCTGATCTAACATTGGCATAAATTCAAAACCAACTTTTGGTGTAACAAAATACATAGTAAGAAAAAACATTATAATTGCAAATAAAATTACTCCAAAACTTCGAACTTTACTTGCCAGTACTCCTTTAATAAAATACTGGTAACCTCGCTCCCAACTTTTAAACATTTTCTCTAAAAAACGTCCAATAGGATGCTTCTTTTTATCATGTTCCGGTAAAATTAATGAAGCAAGCATTGGTGTAAGTGTAAAAGAAACAATCAAAGAAAAAATAGTAGCATAAGTAACAGTAAGTGCAAATTCTTTAAAAAATTGACCAACCATACTCGACATTGTCGCAATAGGGAGAAATACTACAATATTTGTCATAGTAGATGCGATAACAGCAACAGTTACTTCCGCAGTTCCTTTATCAGCTGCTTCTATCCTGCTATGTCCCATTTCTTTAA
>JAOZSG010000122.1 GCA_029939785.1 Fidelibacterota bacterium
CTTTTCTGTTTTAATAGAATCTGAATTTGATTTTAAAATTTTATAGTTTATATCAATATTCTTTATAGTACTGTCACTTGCAATTCTTTTAAGATCAGATATTGTTATCTCTTCTTCTTTTATTTTGTTTGTCTTTTCTGAATTTCTGGTTGTTAATATTATACCGGAAATTGACAACAAAATAAAAAATAATACAAAAATATTAATATTTTTTTTATTTTTACTTCTATTAGTATTAATCAATTTCATTGTAAATTTTGTAAGCGTTCCTTTTTGCCGATTAAATGGGTAATTCTTATCCCAAATCTCTCATCAATAACAACAACTTCACCTTCTGCCAGTTTTCTATTATTTACATAAATATCAAGTGGTTCTCCAGCAGCTTTATCTAATTCAATGATTGATCCACGACCAAGTTGAAGAATATCTTTTATAAGTATTTTTTTTCTACCCAGTTCAACAACTGCTTCAAGGTTAACATCTAACAACATATCAATATTTCGAGATGAACCACTATTATCAGATTGTTCATTAAAATCTTCAAATTGAGTTGGATTTACATTTACTGATCCACCTGAATTAGCAGAGTCAATATCTTTTTCCAACTCTTCTATTACGGAGTCATTATCACCGGTTGCTGCCGATTCAGTAACATTTGCAGATTTAAACCAAAAATAATGTTTGATATTATAACTATTTTCATCAATTGTTACGGTATAATCTACAGCAGTTCCTTCTTCTTCATCGATTTTAGTAATTGCATTTTCTACAGTATCTATAAGTTCAATTTTAATTTCATCAATATTACATGGATTTCCTTCACCATCATAAGTAGTTGAGATGACTCCAAAAATTTGGTTAACTGCTTCCTGTAAACCTTCAATATGTTCATCTGTAATTTTTTCTTCCGGTTCATCACCTATCATCCAAGCAAATAATTCAAGAGAGAGTTTAGTATCAATTGTTATCAAATGATTAAACGTGTTTTTTCCAATGGATTTAAATGTTAAATGAACTCGTGGATAGTCTGATTCTGAAATCGAAATAACTGTATTGGTTTCATCTAATATTTTAGACTCAATTTTTATCGGTCTCATAAATAATTGATCAAATGTATTTGATATTGGTTCTGTTAATAATTCTATATTTTCCAGTATAATGGATTTTATATCTTGAATATTCATTTATTCATCCTCTCTGATTTCTGTAATTTTTACAGCATAGTTATTATCCTTTTTGCCGACAACACCCATATAAATACCTTTATTACTAGCATAAAGAGCAATATCATCTTTAATTTTTGTGTCCAAACGTAAAACATCGCCAACTTTCAAATCCAAACATTCTTTGACTGAAATCTGACTTTTTCCTAATACAGCAGTAATATTTACATCGGTACTATTTAGATTTGAATACATGAGTTCTTTTTGTTCATCAGTAATATCACCACTTCCAAACATTATTTTTCGTTGTATTTCTGGATTTGATAATACATTTGAAATCCAAACATAAGGATAACAAATGTTGAGCATTGTAGTGATACCTCTTAATTTTATTTCGATAGAACTAACAACAACAGGTTCAGAGGCAGGAACAATCTGAACAAATTCGGCATTATGTTCAAATCTTTTAAATTCACAATTAAACTCCTTAATTGATTTCCAATTTTCAGAAATCTCTTCTGCTATTTTTTGTACTATTTTCTCCATTATTTTTCGTTCAATCACAGAAACAGTATGAGTAGCAGGCATATATGTACCCTGTCCACCAAATAATCTTTCAACAGTTAATGCAACTAACTGGGGACTACATTCTAAAATAAACTGTGAATAGGGATTATCAATTTCACCTACATATATTGCTCCAGGAGAAGATATTGACATTACAAATTCAGAATACATTATTTGATCAATACCAATTAATTCTAATTCAATAATCATACGAAGCTGAGCTGAAAGAAATACAGCAATTTTTCGAACAAGTGCTTCGTGAATATTATTTAGTAATCGAAATTGTTCTTTTGAAATAAGATGTGGACGCTTAAAATCATAGACCGTAACTTTTTTCTTTACGACTAATGACTCTGTGCCACTATCATCCTTCCCATCTACCACACTGTCTAATAGATTGTCAATTTCTTCTTGTGATAATACTTTTGCCATATAATTTCATTTTTCTATTGTATAACTAATTTCAAATAATACAAATTATTAATTCTTCCATTTACCAAAAGTTGATTAATGTCTTTTATTAATACTGTTGTAGATGAATCCTGAAACCAGGGTTGAGTTAATTCTATAACAGTTTTTGATCTGAAATATTTAATTAACATGCTATTGATCTGGGGTTTACGTTTTTCTAATTCAGTAATTACGTCTTTACTAAATGTTTCTACAGCAATGCTTGCAACAGCAAAACGTCTTCCATTTGATTTATTGGGATTAACAGTAATATCATCAAAAACCAATATTTCACCAATTTCTTTTTTTATTTTACTTTTTTTTTCATATTTGATTTTGTTTTTTGAAATTTGATATTTTTTGAATTTTGGATATAATACAATTTTTGTGAGAGCAAATGTTGAAACTGAAATCAATAAAATTAGAATAATAAATACGCTAATCTTTTTTTTTGAACTTTTTTTTTCAAGTTGTTTCAATATCTCTTCTCTATTATTATTTATACGTGATCTCGGCATTAATTACTTTCTATATTCATAATTTCATAATCATATCATATAAGTTATGGCTCAAATTTTCAAATTGTATGCCATAACTAAAATATATTCTAAATTTTAATTTTCAAGAAAATAATGAGGTTAAAATGAAAAGACAATCTATCATATAATTTAGAAATTATAGTTATTATATAATATAAATATTATTAAAAATAATAAAAAATCAATAAAATACAGTAAACAAATGGTTTTAATATCTATTTTCTTTTAAAACAAAGATTAATCTAATTTTGTATTAATTTTATTAATATAATGTATATTGAAGTATTTTGATGAAATTTATAATATTTTATTGAAAAATGGGAAATATTTTCCTTGTTCTCCCTATTTTTCCTATAATATTACCAACTTATTAAAAATTCAACTCGTCGATTTTCTTTTCGATTTTCAGGGGAATTATTTTCGACTAAGGGTTTGTATTCTGAATATCCGGAAGCTACAAGAATTTCTGCAGGCACATTACATGATTTAGTAAGATAGTTAATTACACTTATAGATCTTTCTGATGATAACTGCCAATTAGACTTAAATTTACCTGATGTTATTGGTAAATTATCTGTATGCCCTGCAACAATTACTTCACTTACATCAGCAATAGTCTGTCCTATTACTTGTAATACAGGATAAGCTTCCTTTTTTAAAACAGCACTGCCTGATTTGAACAAAATCTGACTTCCAAGTCTTATTAACATTCCTCCTTCGCTAATTTCAACCGATATTTCCCTAGATAGTCCCTGTTCTATAGCTAAATCATCAATTTTTTTTACTTTTTCTTCCAAATTCATTTCTTGAAGTTTTTGTAATTGACTCATAGGTTGACCTGAATCTTTGTTGACAGAGACATTATCTGGTAAAATTCCCAGAGCTCCTTGAATAAAATAGATTGCCGTTGAAAATTTTCCTTCATCAATACTTGAAAAAGAAAGCAAAAGTACAAAAAAACAAAGAAGCAAAGTCATCATATCGCCATAGATAGTCATCCAGGCTGGTGCACCTGCATCAGTTATTTCTTCATTCTTTTTTTTTTTTTGACCTATTCATTATTTTTTGATCGTCTATGTTTTTGAGGCTTTTTTGATTCTTCTAAATAATATTTTTCTCTTATTTTTGGTGAGAGAAAATTCATTAGTTTTTTTCTTACATTTTGAGGATGTTCACCATATTGAATTGCAAGAACGCCTTCTATTATTAGTTCTTTGATCAAAACTTCTTCATCAGATCGATTCTTCAATTTTCCGGCAATTGGCAAGAAAAGCAAATTAGCCATAACAGCACCATAAAATGTTGTTACCAATGCTACAGACATATTTGGTCCAAGAGAACTTGGATCTGATATGTTTTTCAACATATTAATTAACCCAATCAACGTACCAATCATTCCAAATGCAGGTGCAAATGTACCAAGAGAAATGAATATTTGTTGTCCTTTTTTATGTCGTTCAATAATATAAGTTAATTCTGATTCCATTACTTCTCGGATAGTTTCAGGTTCTGTACCATCTACGGCTAATTCCAATCCATTACGAATAAAATTATCCTCGACTTTTGATAAAAATTTATCAATTGCCAAAATACCTTCACGTCTGGATCGTTTTGATAAATCTTCAAACATTTCAATAATATCAATGGCTGGGCTTCCACTATCTGTAAAAGCTTTCCTTACAACATTCATTACACTAAAGACTTCTTTAATCGCAAAATTAACAAAAATAGCAGCACCGGTACCTCCAACTACAATCATTAATGAGGGAATATTAATAAATGTATTTATACTACCACTTTGTAAAATTGCCAGAATTACTAATCCTAAACCTGATACTATACCTAAAATTGTTGCTAAATCCATAATCAATCTACTTCATATTATTTTTCCAATTATTAATATAAGAAATCTTTTAGAACAAAGTAAAGAAATGTTCCGATAGAATTTAATCAATCGGAACATTTTTATTGTTTCAACTATTATTTAAAGATCATTTTTATCGTTTCAATCTCACTGCCTGATCGGCTACTTCCTCATAGGTATTAACAACTTTTGCTGCTGCCTGATAAGCATTTTGTGCTTCTATTAATTTTGCAAATTGATCAGCCAAATCCATTGTTGAAGTTTCCAATGATTCGGAAATAATCTCAGAATTTTGTGTACTAACCTGGGCAATATTTGCCACACCACTATTTGCAGTTTGTTTGAAATTACCACCACCAATTTTCTCTAATCCGCTTGGATTGGTAAATTTTGCCATTGCTAGCATTGCTACGGTATCTTCCTGTCCATTTGTAAAAGAAGCAACAATATTCCCTTCTGTATCTACTTTTATTCCATTTAATTTTCCAGCAGATAAGCCATCTTGTTCTCTTACTTCTACTGAGGAAACTGTATTATATTGAGTTATACCTGAATATTCTCCATATGAATCAGCTTGTAATTTTATTTTCATCAAATTACTTCCGTTTACAGGATCAACAGACAAACTATCAACACCTCCATCATAATTAAAAGAGACCAGATTTCCTGTAGTATCAAATTCAATAGTTCCGGTTCCACCACTTACTATATTTTCATCACCTGCAACAGATGCTTCCCAATTCCATTTTCCATAATTTTCCGGACTATTATCAGGTTTTATTAGGTCAATTGTTACATTATGACTATTACCAAAACTATCATATACGATAACAGATGATGTAACTTTTGCAGTAAATCCTTCTGCTGTGTTTGTAAATGTAGGAATATTTATCTGACCAGTATTTGAGGAGGCAGCTGTAATACTAATTGAAGAATTACTATTTCCGGATAAAAGATCAGTTAACATCATTTTTCCATTTGACAATTCAGCAGTTGCACTACCAGTAAAACATGTATTTATTGTGGTCAATAAATCATTTACCGTTGTTCCATCAGTACCATATGTAAAATCAGTTGATACATTATTTCCATCTGCATCTTTTCCGGAAATTGTCAAAATATCACCGGCAACAAATGCAGTTGTTACCTGAAGAAGTGAATTAATTTCTGTTGTGGTTGTAGGTACTCTATAAGTTGATGTTCCTGCTGCAATTCCCAGAGAACCTAAGGCATCATTAGTACCTGCGCTAATTTCTAATGTATCTCCTTCTGTTCCACCGGTATTTCTAATCTGTAAAACTCCACCGGCATTATAAGCACTTACTTTTCCATAAAGATTACTATTGGAAGCAAATTTTGTATTTAATTGTGTAACCAAATTATCAATAGAGTTATAACTCCCTGAAGCCAAAGTAACTGTCTCTGCTACTGCACCGTTTAAACTAATGTTCAATTCATCATTTGAACCTGTCACAATACTTAATGGTACTGTCACACCAGTACTTGAAATTAAACTATCATTTGATGATAATGCACTTGCATTTTCCCAGACTTCTTTAACAGATTCGATACCTGAATTTAAATTACCTGATAACCATACATTATCTGTTGCTTTTCCTGGTTTAGTAAGATTTGAGTCAATTACAATACCACTCATATTTTTTGAAAAAATCGGATTTTCAACTTTTATATCTCTCATCCAGCCTTGTACTTCCAAACCATCAACATTAACTAATCTTCCTTGTTGGTCTATTTCTAATGCACCTGAACGAGAAAAGAGTTGATTAGCATTTTGATCCTTTAATGTAAAAAAACTATCTCCTCTAATTGCCAGATCTGTAGTTTTTCCTGTTGATGTTATTGTACCTTGTTTAAATTCAAATTGTGAAACGCCCGAAACTGTTCCTAATGTTTCCATAAAGGTCATTCTATTACCTTTATAACCAGGTGTGTTCAAATTTGCAATGTTTTCACTAATAATCTCAATTCTACTTTGATGTTGACTTAAAGCAGATACTGGTACTTGAAATGAAAATGACATAATTTCCTCCTTTTTGTATTCCGCATCAATCAGTCAGCGGATGGAGGGCTTCCTCGGAGAGGACCAGCCCATATTTATTATTTATACTATTGCTACACTGTCAATATTTGTAAAAATATTTCCTCTTGTATTAAGTTGATCAACTGCTGTTACAACAGTTTTGTTTTTAATACTTACTATATATGCACTATTATCCATCATAATAACTGAATTTACAGAACCTTTCTTTTCTGCTTCTTTTATACCATTCTCCAATCTTGAAATATTTTCAGAATTTAAATGGATATTTCGATCTTCAATTCTTTTCATTGCATGAGAAGAAAACTTTAAATCTGTGCTCGACTTAATTTTATTTTTAAGAACATCTGAAAATAAATTTC
Organism: Fidelibacterota bacterium; assembly: GCA_029939785.1. Classification (GTDB taxonomy): domain Bacteria; phylum Fidelibacterota; class UBA2242; order UBA2242; family JAFGTP01; genus JAOZSG01. The sequence continues at coordinate 7,005 of JAOZSG010000122.1, forward strand.
TCTCTGCTCTGAATTGACCAAGTTTTTTTGATCCTTGTAAAAATGTTTTCTCAACCTGTTTTGTATTAACAGGATTGTTCATTTTTATCTGTAATTCACCTATTTTCATTTTATTTTCCTGCTATTGTTTTTTCTGATGAAGAAATTGAATGATTTGTTGTGTATTGATCATTTGCTAATATTTCAATCACAGATGAGAATGGTGCTTTTTGTCCGGAATTTAATATTAAAAAGGTTCCATCTTGTTCATACCTGACACCAGTAACAGTACCTATCATATAATTAGTTACGTCAATTTTTTTACCATCTGAATCACTAGCTTCAACTTTAAAATGATATTCTCTGTCTTCTGAAAGATAGTTTCCATTATTATCTTTTCCATCCCAATCTATTGTATGATTGCCACTAACTATTCCTGATTTTTCAATTGTTTTAACTGTATCACCCTTTTCATCAAGAATTGTAATTTTTACTGTACTTGCACTTTTGGATAGATTGAAAGATACCTGACCTGTTTTATTGTCATTTATTATTACAGAATCACCATGGACTTTTGCATTTTTTCCAACTAATGTAGTTGACATTGTATTGGTAATTGCCTGAGTCAACATTAATTCGAGTTTATTACCTTCTGCCATACTTGATGCCATTTGTTCTAACTGTTCTACCTGACTGAATTGTGCAATTTGTGAAGCCATATCCTGACTTTCCATAGGACTCAGTGGATCCTGATGCTGAAGTTGAACTGTTAGTAACTTTAAAAAATCATTTTTCCCCATTTGTCTGGTAGCAACATTTGTTGAAGCAGATGCTTGTGGTAATGGTGAGTTAATTATTGCACTTGATTCTAACATAATTTATCCTTTCAGGCTAATATTTCCATTGTGTTATATCCATAGTTCTTAGTATGTTGTTGAACTGTTGGATTTGAAATATCAATCTTGTTTTTATTGTTAGATGTATTTTTGTATTTATTGAAATTTTTATAGGATTTTTCCCATGACTGTTGTTTGTTGTTATTATCAATATCAACTTCGAGCGATGATAACAATACACCTTTATCATTCAGATTTTGTTGAATTTCCGGCAATTGTTTTTGCATCAATGTTTTTACTTCATTGGATTCTACGATGATTAATCCATGATCTTCTGATTTTTGTCTGTTATATTGTACTTGTATTTTGCCCATTTCTTTTGCATCAATTGTAAATGTAGAGAAATTCATTCTATTTGATTCTGCTAATGTTAATAATTTTGATATTTTATAAATCATTGAAGTCATTGAAGTAAACATAGAAGTTTCAGTATTATGGATTGGTTTTTCAACAACATTTGATTGAATTTTTTCAAGATTTTGATTAGTAATTAATGGGTTAATTTTGTCAGATTTTTCTAAAACTTCGTTAAAATCAATCTGTTTATTAAGAATATTTTTAGCAGAATTATTTTCTACTGCTACTGAATTATCCATTTTTGTTGTGGAAGGATTATTGTTTTCTTTATCGGAAAAATTATCTTTATTATTGTTTTGGTCAGAATTATTATTTCCAAGAGCAATTTTTTCTGGATTATTATATATTTTGTTAGATGATTTTTCCTGGTGAATTTCAGGAATATTTTGTTTTTCCATTACAGGTAAATTCAATACCTTATCTGCTTCCACATTCTTATTATTTAAAGTTTCTACAGGTTTGTCATTAATAACTTCATTTTTAATATTATTTAAATGTTCCTGTAAATCCCTTCTGGAAATTGCAGGAATTTGTGTAAATGTATTTTTAGTTAATGGGGTATCAAATTGAGTTGATAAATTTTTACTACTATTAAGAATATTAATATTTTTATCAAGTTGAGAACCATTTTCTATATTAACAATTGGATCCTTCTGAGTAAGTAAATCATTTATTGTTTGTTTTTCAATATGTTGGTTGTTAACTGTTTGATTTGAAATAATGTTTTGTATTGGAGTTTTTACCTGATCATTGGCAATCTCAATTTTAGTTAAATCAATTTCAGGTTTTTGAACATTGTTTAATTGATTTGCAGGTTGTTGTAAAACGGGCTCTTTCACTATTGTATTTTGATCAGAATTTGTTGTGGCTTGTTTATCAATATTCAGATTATTTGCAACTTGATTTTGATTATTGT
>JAOZSG010000123.1 GCA_029939785.1 Fidelibacterota bacterium
TTTTGTCCTCCATAATTTAATTAGTTCTCTTGATAAATTGACAACTTCATAAAAAGTAATTTTTGCGGTTTCATCAAATATCCTGTTTTTTTGGTCTTAAATCTTCAATAATTTTTGCATCAACCCAAAATATATCCGGATTTCCATTTAATGGAGAATCTTTTAGCTTTGAAAAAAAATTATAATTAAGAGTATTTGGAATTTTGTCTGCTGGTAAACCTTTTGTTGCCATATAGAAGATATATTTTTGATCACGAGTAACATAGAATGACCAATTTGCTCCGGTGGGAGTATTAATTTTTGAGCCTAGATTAATAGGTTCTTCCCATGTATCATCTTCATTTCTAAATACAATATAGTAATCAACACCTCCAAGTCCGTCTTTCATACCTATTGCAGGTACAATAATATAACTTTCATCCGGAGATATATATGCATTGAATCTGTTTGTTCCACAGTTTACTTGTTTTGGAAGTTTTTCTACTGTTGTATACTTCCCATTTATAAATTTTGAGCGATAGATAAATTCTTCTCTTTGTCCTGGTTCTCGTCTTGTAAAATAGATTGTACCATCATTAGTAAGTGATGGAAAGAATTCACTTCCTTTTGAATTAACAGGTTCACCCAGATTATAGGGTTTGCCCCATCCATTATCAACTCTGTCAACACACCATATATCTTCATCTGTTGGTTTATCGGAACTATCATTTGGCATTGTTGATAGAAAAAACAATGTATTACCATCTTTACTTAAAGCAGGTTCGAGATGAACATATTTGGGATTTGTTGCAAATGGCAGTACTTCCGGTTTTGTCCAGACATTATTAATTTGTTTGGTAAAAAGAATTGAAGAATATGAAAAATCAGGTGTGTGAATTCCAAAATACATTTCTTTACCATCTGGTGATATAGCAACATCTCTGTTTGCCATTCCATTGGAAATTATTCCCGGTGCAAATAACTCTGGTTCCATTCCGGGTGTTGTTTGTCCCATATATGGACCTTTTAATATTGGAAATGAGTTCTGTTTTGAACAACTAAAAAAAATAAGAAGTATTACTGCTAAAAAAATTACATTGATTATTTTCATTATTTTCTCACTAATTTATTTGCGAAGTGGGATATTATTTGAAGATTGTTTTTAAACTTATTTTTCTTTTAACCAATATTTTAAAGAAATTTTCTCACCATCATAGTAACCATAGCTGAAATTTTCAACCCAATCGCCAATGTTCATGAAAACTTGATTGTTCTCACTAAATTCTGTTGGTAAATGATAATGACCTAATATTACAAAATCAAAACCTTTTTTAAATTTTTCTTTTGCAAAAGAAATCATGTCAGATTTAGCCTGTTTAAAATAAGCATCATTTCTGATACTGCGTTTCCTGCTGCTTTGAGATACTCTTTTTGCGAGACGAAAAGCTATTGTAGGTCCGAGTAAAGTAAATAATTTTATCATAATTTTATTTCTGATAACAAAACGAAGAAATTTATAACCATAGTCTTTTTTTAAAATTCCATCACCATGAGCAATATAAAACTTTTTACCCTTGAACAAAACTTCTACAGGTTTGTAGTGAACTTTTGCTCCAATTTCTTTGCGAATAAAGTCATAAAGCCAATAATCATGATTTCCAACAACAATATGAATTTCGCACCCATGATCATGAATTTCCTGTAGATATCGTAAAATTTTGAAAAAATGCCGTGGAATGACATATTTATATTCAAACCAAAAGTCAAATAAATCTCCGGCAATAAATAATGTTCCACCTGAATCTTTAACTTCTTTTAAAAATTCAACTAATAACGATTTTTTATGTTCTTCTTTTTTAGAATACCATAATTGTAAATGAACATCTGATATAAAATATATAGGTTTTCTCATAGGAGCGAATTTAAGGGGAAATAATTAAAATATAAAATATAAAATTGATGAAATTGGAAAAAATTAATACTCGTTCTAAAATAGGCTTTGAGAACGAGTGTTTATGAATATAAATATTTTCAACGGTCTCTGCGGTTAATTTTTAACTTTTTATGAATTTATCATCTGATAACTTTTTATAAATTAGTGTCTATTATATTTCCCAAAAATGAAAAAAGAAATATATTATTACATTGCATAATAGAAATATCTTATTGACGGTAGAATAAAAAATTAGATCCAATTTAATATTATTGGAATAAAGATTGCTATTGCTTTTGATGTTTCTTAAAAAAACAATAAAAGGAGAGTAAATTGAGCTGTGAAGTAGTATTAGCAATTAATCCGGGTTCAACTTCAACAAAAATCGGTATTTTCAATCGTAAAGGTAAAGTTTTTGTAAAAAGTATTGATCATTCAGGTACAAAAATAGCAGATATGCATTCTATTCGTGATCAACTTCCAATGAGATTAAAGATTATAAATGAAGTCTGTGATAATGTCCTAAATGAACACAAACTTGTAGCTATCGTCGGACGTGGTGGTTTACTCGGTCCTATAAAAAGTGGTATATATAGTGTAAACGAAGATATTATGGATATTACAATAAACTGCAGATATGCTTCACATGCCAGCAATTTAGGTGCGTCATTAGCCTTTAACCTTGCTGAAAAATATAAGGTACCTTCATATATTGTAGATCCTGTTACTGTTGATGAAATGATTCCGGAAGCACGAATTTCAGGAATTCCTGAGATTGAAAGACGAAGTAGATTACATGCATTAAATATTAATGCATGTGTAAGAAAAGCAGCACAAAAACTTGGAAAAGAAGTAAGCGAATTAAAGTTTGTTATTGCACACATGGGTGGTGGAATATCAGTAGCAGCAATTGATAAAGGTAGAATCATTGATTGCAATGATGCATTAATGGGTATGGGACCGTTTTCTCCTGAAAGAGCCGGAGCAGTTCCTTTAGAGGGATTGATCGATCTGGCACAAACAATGTCATCAAAAGAATTAAAAATTAAACTTACTAAAAACAGTGGTGTAAAGTCATATTTAGGTACAAGTAATATGAAAGATGTATCAAAAATGATAAGAAACGGCGATAAAAAAGCAACTGCAATTTGTGATGCTATGACTTACCAAATCGGTAAAGAAATTGGAGCTATGGCAACAACATTAATGGGCGATGTTGATGCTATTATTTATACCGGTGGAATTGCTTATGAAGATATCACAATAGAAAAAATCCATCAAAGAGTAAAATTTATCGCTGATAAAATTGTTTTTCCGGGTGAGAATGAATTAGAATCACTCGCAGAAGGTGGTTTTCGGGCAATTGATAAATTACAGGAAGTAATTACATATAAAAGAACAATATAAAATGAGGTTAAAATGTTAAAAAATTACCAGGACATAAAAGAAAAAGTCATAAACATAAAAGAATTAAAAAAAATTGTAATAGCAAATCCTGATTCTTTCAGTGTGATTCGTGCATTAAAAGAGGTTGAGAAATATAATATTGCAGAAGGATTGTACGTTGGTAATGCCGAAAATATTAAGTCCATTGCAAAAGACATGGATTTTGAAATTGATGATTCCAGAATATATAATGTTACAGATGAAAAAGCGATTGCAAAAAAATCGATAGAATTAATAAGATCCGGACAAGGCGATGTCTTAATGAAAGGCATGGTATCTACCCCTGTATTAATGAAAGCAGTTCTTGATAAAGAAAACGGACTTCGTACAGGTGAAGTTCTCTCACATGTAGCTGTTGCAAGTATTCCAACTTATCATAAAATGTTGATTTTTAGTGATGGTGGTATAAATATAAATCCTGATTTAAAAACCAAAGAATCAATCATACGCTCAATTATTCAAATGACCAAAGCATTGGAAATTGAAACACCTAAGATAGGTTGTCTCTGCCCAATTGAAAAAGTCAATCCTAAGATACAGGAAACTGTTGATGCTGACCAATTACAAAAAATGGCAGAGACAGGAATATTTGGTGATGTAATAATAGAAGGACCAATCGCAATGGATGTTGCTCTTTCTTCTAAAGCAGCAACGAAAAAGGGATTAGCAAGTAAAATTGCAGGAGATATTGATGCTTTTTTAGTTCCCAATATTTCTACCGGAAATGCTGTTATTAAAATATTGTTGCAATTGGGAAATGCTAAAGTCGGAGGACTTGTTGTTGGTGCCAGAGTACCGATTATTTTATTATCAAGATCGGATTCAGCAGAAGAAAAACTAAACTCAATAGCTTTATCAATTTTAGTTAGTTTGAATTTATAAACTCGACTGATTTAATTGTGTAAAAAATTCTATCAAAAAACTGGAGCCTTCACTTGAAGTCTCAAAAGATAATGTTCCATCTATTTGTCGTGTTAAAGTTTTCACCAGATTTAAACCCATTGAATTAGTATTTTCGAAATCAAAGTTTTCAGTAAAACCTTGTCCATTGTCCTTAAAATGTAAGATGGCGTAATCATCAGATTTCTTTTTTAGTGTGATAAAAATCAAGCCGGATTTATTTTTCTTAAAGGCATATTTTAAGGCATTAGAAAACAATTCATTAAGTATTATTCCCAAAGGGATGCTTGAATCCAAACTAACAAAAATTTCATCCATATCATAGATAACATCTATTTCCGAATCTATATTATAGGAGAAAAAAACCTGGCTACATATATTTCTGATATAAAAAGTAATATTAATTTTAGAAAAATCATCTGTTTTATAAATAGATTCATGCACAATGGCCATTGATAAGATACGATTTTTACTTTCCTGTAATATTTCCTGTATTTCTGGTATTTTTGAGTCTTTCATCTGCATATTTAAGAGACTTGATATGATTTGTAAATTATTTTTTACCCGATGATGTACTTCTCGTAATAAGGCTTCTTTTTCTTCAAGGGATTTTTGAATTTTATTTTGGTTAATTTTTCTTTCTGTAATGTCTCTTGCTACACCCTGTGTACCAATAAAATGACTATCTCCATTATCATTTGTGTACATTCCTTCAGCATCAACAATAAAAACCGGATCAATAGGTTCATCAAATTCTGGAGACAATATTTTGGATTTAGGGAATAAACGAATTTCAAAATTTATCGTTTTTCTAACTCCCTTTCTTCTATTGTCGATGTTATATTTTGCATTATCTTTATCGTCAGGATGGACAAATGAGTAAATATTTTTTCCAATCAGATCTTCTGGTATATATCCGTATTCTTTAACAGAATTATTAATATAAGTAATTGTTCCAGATTCATTAAGACGATAAATAATATCCGGAATGGAATTTAAAATTGATGTTAAAGATTTTTCTGATTTTTCTAATATTACTTCAGTTGCTTTTCTGGATGCTATTTCTTGTTCAAGTTTTTTTGTTCTATCTTTTACCATCTGTTCCAAATTATTCTGATACTGTAAGTTCTTATTAATTAATTCAGCTTTTTCAATAGCAATTTTTATAGAATGTTCAAGAATATTTAGATCCACAATTGGTTTTAGGATGTAATCCCATGCACCAAGTCTAATAGCTTTTATTATTTCTGAAATAATATCATTTCCAGACACAACAATCACAGGTGTTTGACGAGATTCTTTTACCACTACTGTCAATACATCAAATCCGGACATTTTAGGCATTCGAAGATCTAACAGAATGAGATCAGGAGAATGAGTTCGAAATAATTCTATACCCTGTTCTCCATCTTCAGCTTCAATAACTGTATAATTGATATCTTCTAAAAAAGCTTTAAAACTTTCCCGGATAGGTTTTTCATCCTCGATAGTTAAAATTATTTTTTTCTCTTTTATCATAGACCATTTTTCCCTTATCAATAATGTTCTATCTCACTTATAAGTGCTAATATCTTTTTGAATATTCTTTCAATATTTTCAATATCAAATGCATTGCTAAACTTCACTAATTCATCTGCAAATCTTTTAAAAGGTTCGATCCCATAATTTTCACTAATTTTAATTAATACACCAGCAAATTCTACTATATCATCAAATATCATAATATTTCCTAAATATTCTATTTGAGATCGAATTTCACTATTTAACAGTGGCTTGAGTTCAGATATATTTTTAATATTATTAAATTCCCATTGATTATGATTTAGAGATATGTTTGTGATCTTTTTTATGTTTTGAGAATTTTTAAGAAAACGACTTAAAGCATTTAGGAGCTTTTGTGTAGATAAAGGTTTAGATAAATACGCATTAAAAATTTCTAATTTGGTTTTATTATTATTAACACGAGAAGAAGCAGTTAATGCAATAATAGGAATATTTCTTGTTAATGTATCTTTTTTGAGTTTTTGAGTAGCAGTAATTCCATCAATAACAGGCATCATTATATCCATAATAATCAATTTGGGAAGTTTTTCTTTTGCAAGCAAAATAGCTTCTTCACCATTAACAGCCTCTATAACATTAAAACCATATTTTGTTAATATTGCATTTAAAACACTTCTATTAGAAGAAACATCATCAACAATAAGAATAGTTGCTTTATCAAAAACAATATTATCAATATTAATATTCTCGATTTTGTTATTATTTTCTAATGATGGTATTGAAATGTTTTTAAGTAATATTTCAAATTTACTACCCATGCCGACCTGACTCTCCACTCGAATAAGTCCTCCCATTATTTCAACCAATTTTTTGCTAATTGCCAATCCTAATCCTGTTCCTCCAAATTTTCTTGTGCTTTGACCTTCTTGTTGTTTAAAGGAATTAAATATTATCTCCAGATCTTTTTTGGGGATTCCAATCCCGGTATCCTCAATTGAAATAATCAAGTTTAGTGTCTTTCTATCCTTACAATATTGTTTACTCATATTAATAGTAATAGATCCATTCTCAGTAAACTTTACAGCATTTCCAACAATATTAAGAAGAACCTGTCTTAGCCTTGTTTCATCGAGTAAAAGACTATGAGGTATATCATCTTCTACCTGTATTTTAAAAGACAGATTATTATCAATTATGTTTTTCTGAAAAATTTGTTCAATTTCTTTAATAATTATCACTGGATCTATCGGTTCATATTGCATATCCAATTTGCCTGCTTCAATTTTTGAAAAATCAAGTATATCATTGATTAAGGTTAATAGACTTTTACCGGCAACTTTAATAGAATTTATATATTGTTTTTCTGTTTGATCAGATATCATTCCTACCAATAATTCACTAAAGCCTATAATCGCATTAAGTGGAGTTCGTATTTCATGACTCATATTTGCAAGGAATTCAGATTTTGCTCTATTTGCTGATTCTGCTGCAACTATTGCTTCTTTTAATATTTTTTCACTCTTTTTTTGACTTGAAATATCTTCTACAGTACCTTCATAATATATTATTTGATTTTTTTCATTATAATAAGCATGTGCATTTTCACGAATATAAATATCACTTTTATCTTTCCGTTTCCATTTTGTTTCATATCCGATAAAAGTTCCATCTTTATCAATAAGATTATTAAAAGAAAGTCCATCAAAAAACTCATGCTTTTCAAGATTTTCCCTATATAATTCATCAAGAGATGAAAAACCGAGCATTTTAATTAATGTTTTGTTAGCCATTTCAATTGTTCCATCCGGAGATATTCGATATATACCAATCGGAGCATTTGAAAATATATTTCTATATCTTTCTTCACTGCGTTGTAAATTAAATTCAGATAATTTTCTATCAGTAATATTTATAGATGTACCGATTATTCTTGTAGGTTGATTTGATTTATCATACTTGATAATTTTACCTTTTACATAAATCCAAATCCAACCCTTTTCTCTTTTTGAAATTATTCTATATTCTGCTTCAAAATTTGGAGATTCACCAGAAACATATTTTGATAATTTATTTTTAATTCTTTTTTGATCTTTGGGATATATCAGGTTAAACCAATCATCTATAGAAATGATTTTAGTTTTGGTATTGGGTTCACCGGTTTCTACAATCATTTTGTTATTAATTAAATCAATTTCCCAAACCTGGGCACCTGTGATTTCCAGAGCCTGTGATAACCGATCTTCAGATTTCTGTAATTTTAGTTGAACTATTTTATGTTGATGAATTTCTTGTTCAAAATTTAAATTGATATCTCCTAAATCTCTGGTTCTGACTTTTATCATTTCATTTAATATAATATGCTGTTTTTGAAGTAATTCTTCTTTACTTTCAACTTTTGAATAAGCATTTACAAAACGTATAAATAAGTTTACCGAATAACAAACTATAACAAATAAAATTCCTGAAGTTATCATGTCTTTTGTTTCATACATTCTTAGAAATGCAAATAAATCATAGATAACTGTAACAAGAAAAACAAATAAGCCTAATAATAACAACACAGTATTTTTTCGTTTTCTTATTGTTGCTAAAATTAAAATATAAATATAATAAGAACCAGTAGCCATTGCGAATAATAATACAATAATTAAAAGGTTTGTAATAATCAATGATGAGCTGATAATCATTATAAATGATATAGAAAGACCAGTTAAAATTAATAATTTTCCAATTAATTCAATTTTTTCTTTTGGAAATAAGGTTTCAAGAAATTTAATACCAAGAATAGATGCGAATATAGTTACTAACCACTCTGTTTTAAGTGAAATAATCCAGGGTATATTCGGAAATATTTTGGTCAACAGAGTTTCACCAATAGCTATCGTTCTATATCCTATCAGAATACAAATCAATCCAAATAATAAATTAGGAATTTCAGTTTTTCTCCGACGCAAGAGGAATAATAAAATATGTAAAAATCCAAAACTAATGAGAAATAAAATTATTAATGTTTCCCTAATTATTTTTTTAGTATATAGATTTTGGATTTGTTCTATTTTTCCTAAAGTGATATGCTCTGCAATACCTCCATCTGAGTGATGAAAATTGGCAATTTGAAGAATAATTTCTATTCTCGATGATTGATTCAATGGGAAGATTCTGGTGCATGCCAGATGTTCCGGTTTATTTGTTTCAACTGTTTTTCCTATTAATCCATTAGAAGCTATAACTTTTCCATTAATCCATAGTTTATAAGATGTAAACATTAAAGGAATTTTAATAGCATACAAATCATCTGTTTCAGATATTTGTACTGTCAATCTGAATGTGGCAAATCCCAATCCTTTTAGTTTTTGTCCATGTATAATGTAATCATTC
>JAOZSG010000124.1:0-7337 GCA_029939785.1 Fidelibacterota bacterium
TGTTAACACTAATTGTCTATTATGCTCTTTTATACTTTTTTTGTCAAGCTTGGATTAACAATTACAGATTGAGTTTAAGTTTTCTTTGATAGTTGTATTATCAGGGATTTTGAAAATATCTAATTTCTTCTAATTCAAATAAGGAATAATCCAACTTATCAAATACATCTTCATCTTCTACAATAATTTTAGCGTAAATTCCAGGTTTGTCGTTAATCATCCAGTATTTGCATTTTTTATCATCATTAAATCCTTCAACGACAGTGCATTTGAATTTTCCTGCTGAAACTTTGACATCTGCAATGCCAATTATTCGATATAATTCTAATTCATCTTTTGGGAAAAAGTCATTATATCGCTCTGTCAATCCTCCCTTATAATTTTCTGAAAATTGAGAAGTATCACCTGCGGAAATACTGAGATTTGTAAATCTAATAGTTTGCTTATCAGAATCTGTTTTTATTATCGACACCACGTCACTTGTATGTTTCAGTATATTAAAATCTTCGATTAATTTTCCATATTTAAATTTTATTGATTTTACGTTTTTTAGAAAATTTACCATTGGTTCAAACGTCCAGGGCAATGAGTACTCTCCATTATTTTCTTCCGGAATATCTTCATATTCAAACACAAGACGCTCAATTTTATTCTTATCTGTATTAATTCTTTTTGCCTTGATAATTTTTCCTTTATTTTCCAAAACTAATTGGTCAGTACTTATCTTTTGTATGTTTGTATTCCCTTCCAGATCTGATAAAAATCCAATGAACAGTATAGTTTTTTCAATTGAGTTATATATCCAGGTTCCCTTAGTTTTTTCTGTCATACCATCTTCTGCTTTTATGTAAGAATAATTATCAGGTAATTCAAATTTTATAAGCGTTGTTGTGTTTTCTTTACTTTCAATTTTCCAAAGACCTGCAATATTGGATTTGTTATTATCTTTAGCTATTTTCTGTGAATCAATTTTGCTGTAGTATAATGTTGCTCCGTCTTTATTTACAATCAATTTACTTTTTGATAGTTCGAGCACTTTACATTCCCCATTGAAATCCTTATCCATCTTGGAATTCAACATTAGTATTTCATCATTTGGGTTATATTTCCAGGTTCCGACATTCATTCCCATTATTTCCATTGTACCATTTTGTTTAAAAATTGTTATATAATTTGGTTCATCCACTTTTCCGGCAATTTCTGCTTTTGTCATCAACCAACTTCCGGTTATTGGTGATGTTTCAGCATTAATTTTAATTGTCAATATCAGAAGTAATATAAATATATTTCTTTTCATTTGAATTATCCTATTTTTCTTCTTATTACTATTTTACCAATACACATTTTCTGGTATATACTGATCCCTGAAACCGAACTTTAATGAAATATAAACCTGATCCAACATTAGAAGCATTCCATAAAAGTTTATAAGAACCGGCTGTTTTATTCTCATTCAATAAATTTTCAATATTCTGACCGACTGCATTATAAACAGAAATGTTTACAAGACCATTTTGTGGAATTGTAAAATTTATATTTGTTGATGGATTGAAAGGATTTGGATAAGCTTCTGAAAGAGAAAAATCCTTAACAGTTTTATCACTTATTTGTTCAATTGATGTAATGACAGAAGTATAGGCTGTATTAATAAGGTTATTTCTATATTTAGGCCACGGACTATTTGCCAGGCCTGTACTTTCACTATTTATCGCATATAATGCACCTTGATAACCTCCTATTAATACTAATCCATCTGATGTAATTGTGCCGGATGTATATGGGATATTATCAGTAATTAGTTCCCATTTTACAGTACCATCAGGATTGATTGCATAGATTTTATTTTGGAATGAGGTTGATGTTCCGCCTATATATATTGTGCTGTCTGAACCTATAACAGCAGTAAGTTGAATATTTGACATCATTGCCATTATCTTATCAAACTGCCATTTTTCTGTACCGTCAGGATTCACTGCATGAAAATTACCGTCAAAAGTATTAATATATATAGTTCCGTCAGGACCAATTACTGGTGAAGCTACAATACCTTTTTGAGCATTATATCTCCACTTTTCTGTACCATTGGGATTCACAGCATATAAATTATTATCTCTTGAACCGATATATATAGTACCATCTGCACCTATTGCCGGTGATGAATCTGCATTATCACTGCTAATTTTGAATTTCCAAATTTCTATTCCATCAGAACTAATGGCTTTTAAATATGTAGAGCCCGATACTGTAACACCTATATATATAGTACCATTCCCTGAAATTGCGGGGCTGCTATAGTAAGAATAACCCGGATTTATTTTCCATTTTTCTGAACCATCGTCAGGATTAAGAGCGATTAACTCGCCCATAGTTGTAGCAACAATAATGGTTCCATCAGCAGCTATAGCAGGATCACTTTCAACTAAACCTATTGTTAAGTCTTTTCTCCATTTTTCGGTGCTATCAGGATTAATGGCGAAAAACAATCCCAATTGCTGATCTCTGACATAAATGGTACCATCATTACCAATTGCAGGTGTAGATGTTATATATGCTCTTAAAGTTTCATTATAATATGGTGTAAACTTCCATTGTTTTATTCCTTCACTATTTAATGCATAAAGATGACTGCCATCTGTTGATGGGGTATAAATTGTTCCGTCTGCCGTAATTGCAGGTGTATTATTCGCACCACCTTCAAAAGTCCATTGTATTGTTCCCGGTGTTTGGGCTGAAAGAGAAATTACATAAATAATTAACGCGAAAAATATAGATAATTGTTTCATAGTTACACTCCCTGAGTTTTGTTTGTTTTTGCCTTTTTATTTTTTGTAATAGTACTTGATTTAATATGTTTTGATAAGTTCATATTTAATAAGTTACAAAGTTTGACATAAAATGCTATACCTATCCAAAATAAATATCAGATATTATGGATTGCTGCATTAATTGTGTTAATGCATGGATGAATACAATTGAATCATTCTAAAATTTTTGTCATATATTATAAAAAAGATTTTAAAAATTAGAATTATTGGGTATTTAATTTCTATTTTATAAATTATGTGTTTTTTATGAGACTTATTAATTAGATAACTTAACAAACATTGATATTATTAAAAGAGAGATATAAAACATGACCAATACAATTTTTTCTTTTATTCCGATTTTATTTTTGATATGGCTGATGGTAAAAAAGAACAGTCTGCCATCGAAAAAAGCATTGCCATTATCAGCATTGGTTTTATATTTTATTTCATTAATTATTTTTAAACAAGACCCAAACCTGGTTCATGCAAATATACTTAAAGGACTGCTGGTGGCCTGGACACCGATTCTGATTATTGGTGGAGCTATCTTTTTATTCAAGACAATGGAAGAAACAGGAAGCCTGAAAACTGTTACCGACTGGTTAAACACAATTACTGAAAATAAAGTAGCACAATTGATGATTGTTGGTTGGGCATTTCCTTTTCTTATAGAAGGAGCTAGTGGATTCGGTACTCCCGCCGCTATTGCTGCACCAGTTTTGGTAGGCCTCGGGTTCAAACCTATTAAAGTTGCAATACTTGCATTGATAATGAATACTGTTCCCGTTTCATTCGGTGCCGTTGGTACACCCACCTGGTTTGGTTTTTCTGCTATAAATTTAACTAATACAGAAACACTATCCATTGCCGTCAAATCAGCAACAATCCATTCTATCATTGCCCTTTTTATTGTTATAATTGCTATATTACAATTAGTCAATCTAAAAAAAATACTCGAGAATGCTGTTTTTGTAGTATTAAGTGTTGCATTTACAGTAGTACCTTATCTTTTAGTTTCTTTTCTGAATTATGAATTTCCATCATTAATTGGTGGCTCGATCGGATTAATAGTATCAATAATATTGGCAGAAAAAAATATTGGTCTGAAAACAAATAGTGATAGAAAAGAAGGACAAAATAACAATTCACCGATAACAATTAAACAATTAATAAAAGCGACATTTCCATTGTGGGGTACTATTTTATTGTTAATTATTACTCGTATTCCTGAACTTGGAATCAAGCATCTTTTAACATCTGTTAGTCCGGTAGCAAGATTTTCATTAGGAATGTTAGGTGATTTTTCTATCAGTAGTTCATTGGTTGTCCAAATTGAGAATATATTCCAAACATCAATTAACTGGTCTCATAAAATACTATATGTCCCATCTTTATTGCCATTTGCTCTTATCTCATTGATAACTTTTAGGATGTACAAGACATCAAGAAAAGATATCAGAACAGTAATGAATTCAACTATTACAAAAATGATAAATCCGACCTATGCATTATTAGGCTCCCTTGTATTTGTGAATCTTATGATGATGGGTGGTGAAATGTCGGCAGTTAATAATATTGGAAACATACTTGCTAATGCAACAGGGAAGTACTGGATGTTTTTTGCATCATATCTTGGAGCAATCGGTTCATTTTTCTCAGGCTCTGCCACAATATCAAATCTTACATTTGCAGGAATTCAGGATTCTATTGCTTTGCAGACAAATATTGACAGAACGACTATTCTCGCCCTGCAATCTGTTGGTGGTGCTTTTGGTAATATGGTATGTATAAACAATATTGTTGCAGTAACTTCTGTCCTTTCAATTTCAAATAAAGACGGATATATTTTAAAAAAGACAGTTTTGCCTATGCTATTTTATGGTGCACTTGCTGGAAGCATTGCATTGGTATTGTTTTAATTTTTATCATATACAACATTTTCTCTTTATTATTCATTGTTAATTGATCATTGATAATTTTAATCATTCATATTTCAAGGTTTCAATCGGATTTGCTTTTGCTGCTTTTACTGTCTGCCAACTAACCGTAAATAATGCTATTATCAAAGCACCAAGTGCTGAAAAGAAAAATGGCCAAATACTGATATTTATTCTATAAGCAAAATGATTTAACCAATTTTTTAGTATGATAAAGGCTATTGGCCATGCAAATATATTGGCAATCAGTACCCATATTGCAAATTCTTGTGATAATAAGTAAACAAGATTGAAAATTGATGCTCCCTGAACTTTTCGAATACCAATTTCTTTTCGTCTTTGTTCAGTAGTAAATGCAGATAGTCCAAACAAGCCTAAGCAGGATATAAAAATTGCTAATACTACAAAATATCCAAAAATCTTTCCCATACGGATTTCATTTTGGTAATTAATATCAAATTCTTCATCAAGAAAATGATAATCGAAGGGAAATGCAGGACAGAATTTTTGCCAGATATTTTCTATTTTTTCAACTGATTGTTGTATATTTTCACCGTGAAGATCAATTAATAGATAATTATAAAAGTCAGGAATAATTGCCAGAATCATTGGTTCGATTTCATAGGTAAGTGGAAGAGCATTGAAGTCTTTTATTACACCTATAATAGGACTAAGTTCATCATCACTATTGATATATTTTTCTAAAACTTTATCACTTCCAATCATAGATGCGGCTTTTTCATTGATTATTACATTGCCTGTGTCAGAGATAAATTTCCTGGAAAAACCACGGCCTTGTACAATTTCCATATTCAAGGTTTTCAGATAATCATAATCGACACTTACTAATCCAAAGGCTGCTCCCTCATCAGTTTCTTTTCCTTCCCAGGTAATTCCACGAGTGATAGCCCAGATACTGGTTGGTAATTCTGATGTTCTTGTAATGTTTTTAATACTTGGATTTTGCAGTAACTCATTTTTAATTGCATCAAAATTTTCAAATACATTTCTATTCATTCTAAGAAACAGAATATTATCCTTTTTAAAACCAAGGTCCCTGTTTCTGGCATATTCATTTTGCTGATAGATAACATAGGTACTAATTAACAATGTTATTGCGATAATAAATTGAATCACTACCAATAATTTTCGTAGTTTGTTTTTATTTCCTGATTTACCTAAAGAAATTCCTTTAAGAATTTTTACAGGCTTAAAGGTTGAGAATAAAAACGCTGGGTAAAAACCCGCCAATATTCCTGTTAAAAATGAAATAAATACAAAGAGCCCAATAAATTTTACATTTGTATATTGAATGAAAATAGCTTTATTTGTGAGGTTATTGAATGGATGTTTTACAAGTTCTACAATCACAAAGGCAAAGATCATTGCAATTAATGCCTGGATAATTGACTCACCAAGAAATTGTAATATAATATGTTTTTTTCCAGCACCAATTACTTTGCGAACTCCCACTTCTTTTGATCTCTTTGTTGAACGGGCGGTTGTTAGATTCATGAAGTTGATACAAGCGATAAAAAGTATAAATAATGCAATTATAGAAAAGAAATATATATACAGCATGCCATCACTTTTACCATCAACTGAGTAGAGATGAAGTTTGCTTAAGGGGCTGGAAAGGAAAATAGTTTTTTCATCAGGTAGATTTTCTTTACCAATCAATGCAAGTTTACTATTAAAATTATTAATATCAGAATTTTTCTCCAACATTGCATACATGTTTAGAAATTGATATTTCCAATTGTCAGCATAGGTCTTAACAACTTGTTGTGGCATTGGTATATAAATATCATATTTATAGGTGCTGGTTGACGGGATATCTTTTAAAATTCCTGTAATTACATAACTATCATTATCATCTAATATTAGTGATTTTCCCAAAGCCTGATTTTTACCAAAATATTTTTTGGCTATACTTTCAGTAATTACAATAGAATAAGGCTTTTTTAATGCTTCATGTCGATTTCCGTAAAGGAATTCAAAGGAAAAAACATCAAAAAATGATGAGTCTGTTTGACAAATATTTTTTTCATTAAAAGTTTTGTCATCATATTTGGTAAGTGCACGATATCTACCAAAAAAAGTTGCATACTTTACTTCAGTAAAATCATTTCGCAGTGTAGTAACCAAAGGCATTGGTACAGATGAATTGTAACTCTCTTTACCACCAATTATGTAACTTTTATTAAGACGATAAATATTTTCAGAATTTTCATGAAATTTATCATAACTCAATTCGTCAAATACCCAAAACAAAATCAAGATACATGCGGCCATACCAATACTAAGTCCGAGAATATTTATAAAAGAATAACCCTTTTCTTTTACAATATTTCTGATTGCTGTTTTTATGTAATTTTTAAACATAGTTTCTCCAATGATCAGGTTTAATTTGAGTTGTTGTTAAAATTGCACCATTCGCTTCAGAAATATTTGCACCTATCGAAGTGCTATATCTCAGAAGTTGTTTTGATATAATATATTCTTTCTGTTCTTTGGATAAATATTGAAATGCTTTTACTATCCGTATTGCAAATTTATACGCTTTGTCATATACTATATTTTCTTTGCTCAT
>JAOZSG010000124.1:7437-9135 GCA_029939785.1 Fidelibacterota bacterium
GGATTGGCTAAAGCAGCTTTAATAGTTTTGTATGCTACTGTTATGAAAACAATTACAGAGACAATAATAATTGAAAAAATGAAAATTCCAGCAGATAATGATATTCGATTTGCATAAGTATTTAGCCAGCGATTTAATCCGTAGATTACAAGTGGAGAAATGATGATAAAGGAAATAATAATCATAACAAGCAGATCTTTGATGAATAGAAAAACAATGTTAAAAACACTGGCTCCCAGTACTTTACGGATTCCAATTTCTTTTTTTCTTTGGGAAATTGTAAAAGAGGAAAGTCCATAGATTCCAAGTGCAGTAATGATAATTGCTAATGTTGCAAAGAGTTTGAATACATTTCCAAGAAGTTCATCAGATTGATATTGTTTATTGAAATAATCATCCAGGAAAAAATAATCAAATGAGTTACCGGGAAACATTTCATCATAATGTTTTTTCACTGATTTGACAGTTTGACGAGCATCTGAAGAATTAATTTTTATTGCAATTTGTCCACGTGTTCTACGGCCATGTGGCATGAATCTATAAATATGTGGTTCAAATTCCATCTTTGGTGATTCCTGATTATAATTTTTTAATACACCAATGACATCATATATATTTCCCCAATAATTGATCTGTTTTCCCACTGCATCATTTGCATCTTTAAAACCCAAATGTTGTACTGCTTTTTCATTAAGCATTACTGAAGAGTCATTGGAACCGAATTCTTTGGAAAAATTACGTCCCATTACAAATTTCATATCAAACATATCTACAAAATCATAATCACAGCCAATGATTTGATAATTTTTACCTGCTTCAGGATCTTCGCCAACACGTATAATTCCACCGGCATCCCAGAAAGTTTGTTTTCCAGGAACTTCAGTTGTGTGAGAAATTTGTTCTATACTTGGACTTGCTAACAGTTGATTTTTAAAGCTTTGAAATTTGCTGGGAAAAGCATCATCCCGGACTCGTGGCGATGTAACAACCAAAACATTATCAATTGAGAAACCCAAGTCCTGTTTTTGCATATAATTGATTTGTTGAAAAATAGTAAATGTGGAAATAATTAAAGCAATAGCGATTGCAAATTGGAAAACCACCAGGATTCGTCTCAGTTTTGATCCTTTATGTGATGATGCAAATTTGCCCTTCAGAACTGTAATGGGTTTGAATGAGGTCATAGCAAATACAGGATAACTTCCGGATAAAATCACACCCACAACAAACATTATTAAAAGTGAAATCCATGTTGATGATTGCTGCCAAATTGAGAAATCTTTTGGAATACTTGTAAGATTTCCAAAAACAGGTGATAGCAACAAAATCACTAATGAAGCTAGTAAAAATGCGAATAAATTTATCATGATTACTTCTATAAAGAACTGAATGGAAAGCAATTTTCGTGATGCTCCGGCGACTTTTCGAATTCCAACTTCCTTTGCTCTGGAAAGTGAAAAGGCTGTGGAAAGATTGATATAATTCACCCATGCCATTACTATAATAAAAATGGCAATTATTGAGAGAAAATTCACAGTAGATTTATTTCCATTGACTTCATATTCCTGCATGAAATGGGAGTTAAGATGAATCTCAGACAAAGGTTGTAATGGCAGAAACATTTTCATTTTGTATTGCTCCAGCCATGGACATTCACGTGATACTATTTCTGCAAATTTTTCAGGAAGAGCATCAATT
>JAOZSG010000125.1 GCA_029939785.1 Fidelibacterota bacterium
CGATGATGTATCGTTTCAATCAGTTTTTGTAAAAAAAGAATTTTTGCATAATGTATCTAAAACAAATTCATAATCATCTGACTTCGTTGTCATTTATTGGTTAATTGCTATTTATCCAATTTTTTTTATAACAATATAGTACTACGATAATCATTAGTTCCAAATCTAAGATAATTGATTACGCCAAATCATAAAGTTTTAATTACAGAAAATAAGGTTATAAGAAAATCTATACAAATCAGTTCAATCCGTGTTCTATTTCTGTGACATTATTAACAATATTATTCTGTTATAATACTACTCGCAACAACATTAGCAATTTTTCCTCTTAATGATATTACATTGCCACCCTTAATATGCACTCTATTTGCTAATAGAATGATAAATGTTTCTGTTTCTTTGTCGATACATAATGAAGTTCCGGTAAACCCTGTGTGTCCAAATGATTCCAATGGGAAAATATCACCAAGATTTGAGGAATAAGCTGATGAAACATCCCACCCCAAACTTCTGCCACTAAACGCTGTTTTGGGATAAAGTGATGTCCATTTATCAACAGTTAGTGGAGACAAAATTCGAGTGCCATCATATATTCCACCGTTTAATATCATCTGTGCAAATATTGCCAAATCATCAATATTTGTGAATACTCCTGCATTTCCTGATTTTCCATCCATTAGCTGAGCAAGAGGATCATGAACAATTCCACGTAAAGTATATGTATCAAAAACTTCTGTTGCAGCAATTTTTGTTACATATTTTTTTTTCGGACAATAAAATGTATTATTCATATTAAGGGGTTTGAAAATTCTTTGTTTTGAGAATTCATCGATACTTAATCCCGATACTCTTTTTACAATTTCAGCAAGAGTAATAAATCCCAAACAACTATATTCGAAATGTTCTCCGGCATCATGAGTTTTTTTAATAGTTGCAATTTTCTGTATTACTTTGTCAGGACACGGTTTCCCAAATTGTTTTTCCAAATCTGCAGCTGGTGTGTATGAAGGTAAACCTGAAGTATGAGTTAACAAATGATAAATTCTAATTGATTTTCCTTCTTCGCCATCTTTGAAAAAGTTTGTATATTCCGGGATATATTTTGATACTTTATCGACTAATCGAATTTTACCGTCCTCTATTAATTTCATGATGGATGTTGAAGTACCAACAGGTTTTGATACTGATGCAATATCAAATATGGTCTCAGGTGACATTACTTCTTTTTTGGGGACGATTTGCTTATAGCCATAAGCTTTTCTGTGAATTATTTTTCCTTTTCTGGCAACAAGAATAGTTGCACCAGGAGTTTCGCCATTTTTAATAGATTCATTTATTAAGTTATCTATCTTTTTATTAATATCATTCATTACACCAACAGATTCTGGTTTTGCTGTTTGCAGTTTCCGGATTTCAGGAAAATTTGAAGCATACAAATATGTTGATAATAAAAAAACAAGATAAATGAGAGTGATCTTTTTAACCATTTTACATCCTTTTCCAAATTATATAATATTGATTCTAAACATTAAGACAAGATAAACAATTAATATAAATATATCCATTTTATTTTTAATTAATAAATAGATAATTTGATACCAAATATTTGTTTGTTAGTATGTTAAGATTAGCCTCTTTATACAATATAAAATAATCATTAATTTAATTACATTGTTGTTAGCAAGTGGCACGTCTTTTGTTTATTCGGCATGGGAGATTTTTGTGAAAGATATATTGAAATAAAGGAGTTTAACAAATGCCTGATAATAGAGATTTAATAAAACAAAAAAAAACATGGGAATCGACAACTGTAAAAAAGGTTACTGATAGGTTTCCGGAACGCAATGAAAATTTTACTACAGGTTCATGGCTTCCTTTAAATCGATTAGGAATTCCAAATTATGAAGATAAAACCTATATGGACAAATCAGGATTTCCAGGTGAATATCCATATACACGTGGTGTTCAACCCACAATGTATAGAGGACGACTTTGGACTATGCGTCAATATGCAGGTTTTGGAACAGCAGAAGAATCCAATGAAAGATATAAATATCTATTAAATCAAGGTCAGACCGGACTTTCAGTTGCTTTTGATTTACCAACTCAGATTGGATATGATTCAAGTGATCAAATGAGTATAGGGGAAGTTGGGAAAGTTGGTGTTGCTATTGATTCTCTAAAGGATATGGAAATATTATTTGGTGGAATTCCTTTGGATAAAGTATCGACTTCAATGACAATTAACGCTCCTGCATCTGTATTATTGGCTTTTTATATTGCTGTAGCTGAAAAACAAGGCGTAACAAAAAATCAATTGACTGGAACTATTCAAAATGATATTTTAAAGGAATATATAGCCAGGGGAACTTACATTTTTCCACCTACTCCATCACTTCGATTAATTACTAATATTTTTGATTATTGCTCCAAAGAAGTTCCAAAGTGGAATACAATAAG
Source organism: Fidelibacterota bacterium (assembly GCA_029939785.1). Taxonomy (GTDB): domain Bacteria; phylum Fidelibacterota; class UBA2242; order UBA2242; family JAFGTP01; genus JAOZSG01. The sequence goes on from JAOZSG010000125.1 coordinate 2,461, forward strand.
TATTTCCGGCTATCATATTCGTGAAGCAGGATCGACTGCGGCTCAGGAAGTTGCTTTCACAATAGCAGATGGAATAGAATATGTTAAAGCGGCACTTGATACCGGAATGGATGTAGATGTTTTTGCAAAAAGACTTTCATTCTTTTTTAATTCACATAATGATCTTCTAGAAGAAATTGCAAAATTTCGAGCAGCAAGAAGAATATGGGCAAAAATTATGAAGGAAAGATTCAAGGCAAAAAGTCCAAACTCCATGAAACTTCGTTTTCATACTCAAACAGGTGGAAGTACACTCACTGCTCAACAACCGGATAACAATATTGTAAGAGTTACAATTCAGACTCTTGCTGCTATTTTTGGCGGAACACAGAGTTTGCATACCAATTCACGGGATGAAGCTTTAGGACTTCCGACTGAAAAGTCAGTTCAGGTAGCCCTCAGAACTCAACAAATTGTAGCTCATGAGTCAGGAGTTGCAAATACTATTGATCCTTTTGCGGGTTCATATATAGTAGAAGAATTAACAGATAAAATTGAACAAGAAGTAATGGAGTATATTACAAAGATTGATGATATTGGCGGTATGGTAAAAGCAATTGAAAAAGGATTTATCCAAAAACAGATTCAGGATTCTGCATATAAATATCAGAAAGAAATAGAAAGAGCAGAAAGAGTAATAGTAGGTGTGAATAAATTTACTGCGAAAGAAGAACAACCTAACGATATACTTGAAGTCAATCCAAAATTGCGTGAAGTCCAAATTCAAAGAATAAATGAAGTCAAGGAAAACAGAAGTAATGAATCTGTGCAGAAAAAATTAATAGCATTGAAAAAAGCGGCGTCAACAACTGATAATAATTTAATGCCATTAATTTTAGATGCAGTTAGAGAATATGCAACACTCGGTGAGATTTGTAATGTTCTCCGTAAAGAATTTGGTGAATATAAAGAATCAATTGTATTATAATCCCAGTAGGAGTATTAATAATGACAAAAAAAGTTAGAGTATTAATTGCAAAACCTGGTTTAGATGGACATGACAGGGGAGCAAAATATATAGCCAGAGCATTAAAAGATGCCGGTTATGAAGTAATTTACACTGGTCTCAGACAAACTCCGGATAGTATTGTAGCAACGGCAATACAGGAAGATGTAAATTTTGTCGGTCTAAGTTTATTATCAGGTGCTCATAAAGAACTGTTTCCCAAAATAGTTGAATTACTAAAGGAAAATAAAGCAGATGACATTATCGTCTTTGGTGGTGGTGTTATTCCTGATCGTGATATCTCATTTTTAAAAGACAATGGTGTGAAAGCAGTCTTTACACCGGGAACACCTATTGCTGATGTAATAAGTTTTATTGAAGCACAATAAGTAGGAAATGAATAGATGGAACTTGTTGAGGAAATATTAAACGGAGATTTCCGGGCAATTGCAAAAGCTATCAGTATGATAGAAAATGATGGTTCAGAAAAAGAAGAACTCATTGATCGAATTTATCCCAAATGTGGTCGGGCAGTTGTCTGGGGAATTACGGGTCCTCCGGGTGCAGGGAAAAGCACTCTTGTTGATAAATTAATTGAACAGGAGAGAATAAATGGGAAAAAAATTGCAGTAATTGCTGTTGATCCGAGTTCTCCATTTTCCGGAGGAGCAATTTTAGGTGACAGACTTCGTATGCAAGAACATGCAACTGATCCAGGAGTTTTCATTCGTTCTATGGCTTCGAGAGGACATCTTGGTGGTGTTGCAGGTGCAACTACTGATGCTGTAAAAGTATTTGATGCTGCAGGGTTTGATTTGATAATCATTGAATCAATTGGTGTTGGCCAGACTGAAATCGAGATTATTGAAGTTTCTGATATTGTAATATTAGTTTTAGTCCCTGGAATGGGTGATGAGATTCAGGCTTTAAAAGCCGGTGTCATGGAAATAGGCGATATTTATGTAATTAATAAAAAAGATCACGATGGTGCAGATAAATTGGAAGCAGAAGTTAATTATATGCTTAGTCTGAAAGAGGGAGATCAGACTAAAAATCCGGTTTTATTAACTTCTGCTATACATAATGATGGAATTAAAAATCTAATTTCTGAAATACAAATTTATCTGAAAAATATACAAGAGAGTATGGAACTTCAGAAAAAAAGAAAAACCAGAATCAAACAGGAAATCAAACAAATTTTTTCAGGTAAAATTATGTATGAAATAAATAAAAAGATCAATACTGAAATAATGGAAGAATGGGCAGAAGCAATTTATAATGGTGATATCAGCCCCTATTCATTTATAAATAAAAAAGTCCAAACATTTTTAAAGGAGCAAAAATAAATGGTTAATCAAATCAATCATATTGGGATAGCTGTAAAATCTCTGGAAGAACATATTCCCTTTTATCAGAATATTTTAAAATTCGAGTTAATTGGTAAAGAAGAAGTTAAAGAACAAAAAGTAAAAGTTGCAATATTTCAGATTGGTGAAGTTAAAATAGAATTACTTGAGCCAACTTCTCCTGACAGCCCAATTGCAAAATTTATCGATAAAAAAGGTGAAGGTATGCATCATATTGCTTATCAGACTGATAATATTACGAAAGAAATCGAAGAAATTACTAATCAGGATATTAGAATGATTGATAATAAACCACGTATTGGAGCACATGAAACTCAAATTGCTTTTATTCATCCGAAATCTTCCGGAAAAGTATTAACTGAATTATGTCAAATCAAAAAAAATAAATAATAAATAGGATAGTTATCAAAAAAAAAATTAAATTATCCGACGAATTATTTAAAACTTAATAATAGATTTTAAGGAGTTACAATGAGCAGGGAGCGAAAAATCCTTGAACTTAAGGAAAAGATAGAAAAGACAAAATTAGGTGGTGGTCAGGATAGAATAGACAAACAACATCTAAAAGGTAAATTAACAGCTAGAGAAAGAATAGATGTTCTTTTAGATAAAAATAGTTTTGAAGAATTTGATGCATTTAAAGTTCATAATTGTACAGATTTTGGAATGGAAAAGAAAAAAATCATGGGTGATGGTGTTGTAACCGGATATGGAACAATTCATGGTCGTCTTGTATTTGTTTATTCTTTTGATTTTACTGTTTTAGGTGGATCATTATCAAAAACTGTTGCTGAAAAAATTGTAAAAGCTCTTGAGATGGCAGAAAAAAATGGTGCTCCTGTAATTGGTATCAATGATTCAGGTGGAGCCAGAATTCAGGAAGGTGTAGATTCGCTTGCAGGCTATACAGATATTTTCATGAAAAATATTTTGGCTTCCGGTGTTATTCCTCAGATTAGTGCAATTGTCGGACCTTGTGCCGGTGGTGCAGTTTATTCACCTGCTTTAACAGATTTTATTTTTATGGTCAGAAAATCTGCATATATGTTTTTGACAGGACCGAGAATTGTAAAAACTGTAACTCATGAAGATGTGACTGCTGAAGAATTGGGTGGTGCTGATACTCATGCCACAAAAAGTGGTGTTACTCATTTTACTTATGACGATGAACAATCACTATTTGAAGGGATTCGCGAACTTGTCAGCTATCTTCCCCAAAATAATCTGGAAGACCCTCCATCAATAATTTGTGAAGATCCGGTAAACAGAATTGATGAAGAATTGAATTACATTGTTCCTGAAAATGCAAATAAACCCTATGACATGATCGAGATTATAAAAAAAGTTTTTGATAACGGTGAATTTTTTGAAGTACAATTAGATTATGCTAAAAACATTATTATTGGTTTTGGCAGATTAAATGGTAAACCGGTTGGTATAGTGGCAAATCAACCTAAACATATGGCTGGGGTACTTGATTGTAATTCATCAAATAAGAGTGCCCGATTTGTGCGTTTTTGTGATGCATTTAATATTCCAATTATTACTTTTGAAGATGTTCCCGGATTTATGCCGGGTACTGCCCAGGAATTTGCCGGAATTATTAAAACCGGTGCAAAATTACTTTATGCTTATGGTGAAGCAACAGTACCAAAACTTACTGTAATAACCAGGAAAGCCTATGGTGGGGCATTTTGTGTAATGAACTCAAAAAATCTTCGAGGTGATATTGTCTATGCATGGCCATCAGCAGAGATTGCCGTAATGGGACCTAAGGGGGCAAGTGAGATTATATTCTCCCGCGAAATTAAATCTGCTGACGATCCTGCACAAATGCATTTGGAAAAAATTGAGGAATACAGAGATAAATTTGCAAATCCTTATGTTGCTGCTTCCAAGGGTTTAGTGGATGAAGTGATTGAGCCAAAAGTAACCAGATATAAGCTGATTAAAGCTCTTGAAATGTTGTCAAATAAACGTGATGAAAATCCACCCAAGAAACACGGAAATATACCGTTATAAAAGGAGATTCCATGGTTCAGAATATTTTGGAAAATAACGGTTTTAATATAGCATTAAGTGGAATCCTGGTAGTTTTTGCAGGTTTGATTATTATTTCACTGACAATCTATCTTTTTAATTTAATTTTTGCGACAATCGAAAAAACAAAAAACAAAAAAGTCAATATAACATCAGCAAAAACAGAAGTTATCAATGAATTCTCCAAAGAAATAAAAACTATTCCGGAAGATGAATTGGTTGCTATTGCTGTTGCTGTAGAATGTTATAGAAAAATACATTTCGAAATAATGCAAAATGAAATTACTTTTACCCAGGGAAATGTTCAAAACACTTGGAAATTGGATGGTAAATTTAAAAATAAACGCTCCAGAATGAGGTAAAAATATGCGAGAGAAAGAATTCAAACTCGAAATAAATGGGAAAGACTATTCAGTTACAATTAATAAATTTACTGCTCAGGATGCTGAAGTAACTGTAAATGGAAATACTTATAATATTGATATAAAAGATCTTGGAATTGAACAAGTTTCAGATATTAAACCTCAATATGCTCAGTCTGTTATCAGTTCTCCTGTTTCAACTTCAGAGAACAAACCAAAACTTCACAGACCAAAATCTCTGACGAATCCTTCGGCAATTACAGCACCATTACCCGGATTAATTCAGAAAATATTTGTAAAAGTTGGTGATGAAGTTAAATCCGGACAAAATATACTAATAATGGAAGCGATGAAAATGGAAAATGAAATTCAATCAAAGTCTGATGGAATTATAAAAGAGATCAAATATAAAGAAGGTGAGTCTGTAGAAGAAGGCGAAGTTCTCGTAACCTTGGAATAGTTGGAGTGATGGAATGGAAGTAATTTTTAAAATAATTCGTACTACCGGTTTTATGAATATGGAATTAGGAAACATAATCATGATTATTGCCGGTTTTGTTGCTATATATCTCGCTATTGTAAAAAAATATGAACCTTTACTTTTACTTCCGATTGGATTTGGTGTAATTGTTGGAAATATTCCCTACATGGCAGGATTACCAATTGGAGTCTATGATACTGTTGCCAATGGTGCGTCTCAAAACTCTGTATTTAGTTTAATCTATTTTGGTGTTACTTCAGGAATATTCCCACCGTTAATATTTCTTGGAATTGGTGCATTGACTGATTTTTCATCATTAATCTCTAATCCCAAATCAGTACTTCTGGGTGCTGCTGCACAGATGGGAATTTTTATTACATATCTCGGTGCTTTGGTTATTGGATTTACTAATGAACAGGCTGCTTCGATTGGTATCATTGGCGGAGCTGACGGACCAACATCAATCTTTTTGTCATCACAACTTGCACCTGAATTAGTTGGACCAATTGCAATTGCGGCTTATTCCTATATGGCTTTGGTTCCAGTGATTCAACCACCAATTATGAAACTTATGACAACAGTTGAAGAACGAAAAATCAGAATGAAACCCCCAAGAAGAGTCAGTAAAACTGAAAAAATTCTTTTCCCAATTATTGTTGTTATCATGGCTTCATTGATTGCTCCCGGTTCTTTAACTTTGGTTGGAATGTTATGCCTTGGAAATCTTTTAAAAGAAAGTGGAGTTACAGACAGGCTTGCCAAGTCTGCAGGGAATTCACTTCTGGATATTTGCACAATTTTACTATCTTTTGCTGTAGGAGCAAGCACTCAGGCATCTGAATTTTTGACAGTACGATCAATTGGAATATTTGCACTTGGTCTGGTTTCCTTTATGGTTGCTACGTTTTTTGGACTGTTATTTGCTAAACTCATGAATCTTTTCTTAAAGGAAAAAATCAATCCGCTAATTGGGGCTGCCGGTGTTTCGGCTGTACCTGATTCAGCAAGAGTGGTTCATCATTTTGCTCAACAATATGACAAGGATAATCACCTGCTTTTTCAGGCCATGGCTCCCAATGTTTCAGGAGTAATTGGTTCAGCAATCGCCGCAGGTGTTTTTATTGGAATTTTTTATTAAGAAAGATAGTATAAGATGAATACAATTACAATTTATACAGATGGGGCATGTTCCGGAAATCCCGGTCCCGGAGGATATGGTACTGTATTAAAACAAGGGCAACACCGTAAAGAATTGTCCGGTGGATTTAAACTTACCACAAATAACAGAATGGAAATGCTTGCTTGTATTATTGGATTAGAATCTTTAAAAAATGAAAAATCCAATGTAAAAATGTATTCAGATTCAATATATGTAGTCGATAGTATCAACAAGGGTTGGGCTAAAA
>JAOZSG010000126.1 GCA_029939785.1 Fidelibacterota bacterium
TATTTTTTTTACCTTTATTTGGAAATTGTGAAAGTTAAACTTGGATTTTGAATATTTATTATAATATTATTCAAGTTTATTATCTCTTTCCTGAAGAGTTTTATATATATCCGGATATAATTCTTTCATACAGTCCGGACAAATACCATGTGAAAAATTTGCATCTGTATGATGTGAAATATAGGATTCAACTTCCTGCCAAAAACCGGTATCATCTCGTATTTTTTTACAATTTGCACAAATTGGAATTAAACCTTTTAAAAGTTTGATCTGAGCGAGAGAATTTGTTAATTCTTTATTTACTCGTTGTAACTCATCTTTTGAGAGTTTTAACTCAATATGATTATTAACTCTTGCTAATAATTCAGTTGAATTAAATGGCTTGGTTACATAATCTACAGCACCGAGATTAATTCCATCGATTACATCTTGTTTTTCTGTTTTTGCAGTAAGAAAAATAATAGGAATATCTTTAGTTTCAGGTTTACTTTTTAATATTTTACACATTTCAAAACCATCCATTTCAGGCATCATTATATCCAGTAAGATTAAATCAGGCTTAGTGTTTTCAATGATAGTAAGAGCCTGTTTACCGGATAATGCTGCAGAGATTTTGTAACCTGATTTTTTTAAGATATTTCCTAAAACCTGAAGGTTTATAGATACATCATCGACGATTAAAATTATTGGTTGATATTTGTTTTCCACTTAGATTCTCCCTTATTTATCTAATCATGTTAACTTCTCAGATAATTTATTAATTTTTGTAACTATTTCAGGATATATAGAAAGAAGATTTGCTACTGACTCCATTTCAAAATTCTCTGTTTTATTATAAAGTTCTGTACCCCATTCGTGTAATAAGTTGAATTTATATTGTTCTGCTATTTGGATTATTTCTTTAGCAAAATCTAAAATGTCATCTAATAGGAAGGAGTTTCGAACAGTTGTCCATTTTTTATTGTATTCATCGGATAGTAAAATATTTAATTTTAAAATATCTTTATCTTTTAAATCTAAATATTCTTCAGTAATAATATTATCGGTGATTTCATTAGGTTCATGTTTATCGGTATAGGGTAGAAATTTCATCATTTCTGTCAAAATTTGTTTTTTTGTAAACGGTTTATATAAGAAACCATCATAATTTGTATTGGAAACTATTTTTTTGTTTTCTTTGATAGCAGAAGCAGTTAATATGATAATTGGTATATTTTTAAACTTTTCATTGTTTTTGATTTTTTGAGATGCTTCATAGCCATCCATTATTGGCATTTGAATATCCATAAAAATAATATCAGGCTTTATTATCTCGATACTCTCCAAAGATTCAAGACCATTTTTTGCTTCTGTTACAGACATATCGACATTATGTAATATACCCTTCAGCATATCACGATTAGTTTTTATATCATCAACAATTAATGCGGTATTATTTTTAAAAGAAATATCTTTGAGTTTTTCAATATTTTCATCTGTTTTATTTATATTATTCTTTGAAATCTGAATATTTTCTAATAATACTGTAAAACAACTGCCTTGTCCGGGTTTACTTTCAACAGTTATTTTACCACTCATTTTTTTTATAAGATTTTTAATAATACTGAGACCGAGTCCTGTTCCTCCATATTTGCCGTTATCCTGACCAACTTGTTGAGTGAAATTATTAAAAATTAAATCCTGTTGGTCTTCCGGTATTCCAATTCCGGTATCCTTTACCTTTATTGTAAGGTTGGCTACATTATTTTTTATGATATCTGTATAGATGTTTACTAATACAGATCCCTTATCAGTAAACTTTATAGCGTTTCCAATTAAGTTTAGTAGTATCTGCCTTATAAATTTTTCATCAAGAATCAGTTCTTTTGGGAGATCAGAATCGATATTAAACTTTAGAGTAATGTCTTTTTCATCAGCTTTTAAATTGAAAAGATGCCCCATATCTGATATTATTTTATTTAGATCTATCGATGAATAATCAAGTTCTACTTCACCTGATTCAATTTTGGATAAATCAAGAATGTCGTTAATTAGTTTTAATAAAGTTTGACCACTTGTATATATTGCTGTCAAATATTTATTTTGTGGTTTTCCTTCAAATGAATCTTTCAGAAGTTCTGTAAAACCTAAGATCGCATTCATTGGAGTTCGTATTTCATGACTCATATTTGCAAGGAATATGCTTTTTGCATTATTTGCTTTTATTGCATCCTCTTTTGCAATTTGCATAGATTTTTCAGCTTCTTTTCGCTTAGATATATTTTCATATATACCAATTAATCCTACTACTTGCCCATCAACTTTTACAGCACTTCCATGCACATTTACCCATATTTTGGTTCCATCTTTTTTTATACGTTGTATTTCTTTTTTTATTATCTCGCCTTTCAGCACTTTTTCAGTAATAATTTTACTTTCTACATGACTATCAGGAGCAATAATATCATCAATATTTTTATTCCTAATTTCATCAATTGTATAGCCAAATAATGATGTGAATTTAGGATTAATGCTAACAATATTTTGGTTTAAATCCAATGTTACTATTGCCAGACTGGAACTGGTATATAGTGCTTCAAAATATTCTTTTTGTTTACGGTATTGCTGTTCAGTATTTTTTAATTTTGTAATATCGAGACTCATACCCATAGTGCCGATTATTTCACCATCTTTATCTCTGAATGGTAGTTTGGTAACTGATGCCCAGGTTATTTTCCCATCTGATCTAACTTCTTTATTTTCTTTGGAAATTATAGGTTTACCGGTATTGATAATTTCAAGTTCTTCATCATAATATTGTTGGGCAAATTTATGATCAAAAAAATCAAAATCATTTTTGCCTAAAAGATCAGATACATCTTTTAATCCAAATTTCTTTGCATGAATTCTATTGGTTTTGAGAAAACATCCTGCTTTATCTTTGAAATATATTGCTTCGGGAAAATTATCCATAAATGTATTGAATAGATGTCGTTCATAGGCAAGTGCTTTCTCATTTAATTTTTTATTTGTAATATCCCTATTTACAGATAGTAATACTTTTTTCCCATCCATTTCTAATAATGTCATTAAAACTTGTGTCCAATAAATTGTCCCATTTTTTTTCTGTTTTTTTTCTGTAAACTGTATAGGTTGACCTGCTTTTAATTGATCATAATTAATGTTTATGTTTTGGTTGGGAACAACAAGTTCTTTGACGATAACCATTCCTAATAATTCTTCGCGTGTATAACCTGTTTGCTCTACTGCAGCATCATTTACATCTATAATCCTGGAGTTTTTATGGCCTGTAAATTCTGTGATATAAATTGCATCAGGTATGCGTGTGAATAGGTTACGGAATTTATCTTCTGCCTGTTTCTGATCTGTAATATCTATCAATGAGATAACACTATTGCCGGTTTCAGGAATAGATCCTACTTGTACAAATACATTTCTTCTACTACCATCATTTGATAAAAAAACAGTTTCATATTCTGTCGGTATTTTGTGACCCAAGGAACGTTTTTTATGATGTTCTAAGATTTGTTTTTTATATTCAGGAGCAAGAAAATCCATAAATGTTGTTTTGTTTACAATTTCGTCGTTTGTCAGTCCTGTTAATTCCAGTGCTTTTTTATTTGCTAATATTATAATTCCATTTTTATTAATTATGAATGTTGCTGCACCAGTATTGTCAAATATTGTTCGATAAGAATTTTCAGATTTCTTTAACTTCTTCTCCATATTAAATTTATAAAATGCCATTTCCAGAGTTGATTTTAATTCGTGAATTGAAATTGGTTTATATAAATATCCATATGGTTCTGTTTTTATTGCTTTATCAAAATATTCCGGATTAGAATGTGCTGTGAGAAAAACAACTGGAATGCCCCAGTTATCATGTATTATCTGAGATGTTTTGATTCCATTTAGATTACCTCGTAATGAGATATCCATTAATATAAGATTTGGTTGTTCTTTTTTTAATAGATCAATCGCGTCATTGCCATTACCAATTATTGCGATAACATTATAATTTAAATTTTCCAGGGTAAGTTGTAGATCGTGAGCAATTATCCATTCATCTTCAACTATTAAAATTGATTTTTTTTTCATTTTATATTTTCATCAGAATTTTTTTCATTTTTTCTGGTTTTAATCCATTCAATAAAAGTGTTGATTAATATTATGGGAAGCATGACATAAATAATAATATTAATGTACTGATCACATAAATTGCTAGGCCAGGGGAAGGGAACTAACATAAAAAAATCCGTAGCTCTGCCAACTGTTAATATTTCTATTACATTTCCGGCAGCACCAATAGTCAGCATTAATATTATAGCATATATGTTTTTATGAAATTCTGTTTTTTCATGTATAATAGAACGTGTTAAAGATATTATTAGAATTATGACCATTACTATTCCAAAACCTGCCCATAATTTATGATTACTGATTTCACCAAAAATATAATGGTAGCCTGTATTATGTGTTAAATATAAGTTTAATATTGGAATAGGAGTTGTAGTTAATTCTTGAAAACTTAGGTTTTTATTTGCAAGGTGTTTAACTATAAAGTCTAAATTTAATAAAATAAAACCTATAATAAATGATGCAATTATTCGTTTTTTCTCTTCTATTTTCATTTTTTGCCTGACTTTGTTTATTATCAGACAGGATTAACAGGATTTACTGGATAACGATTTTATTACCATGTTTATCATGTTAATTCTGACCAAATTTTTTCTTTCATTTTTTTATGTCCGCCAACTTACGGATGACACTTCCACTAATTATGTTATTCAAAAAGTTCAATATTTCCACCTGTATGTATAAACAGGATATTTTCTTCTGGTTGTATTTTACCAATTCTACAGTAATTAATCAATCCTGCTGCCCCTTTTCCTGTATAAACATAATCTAAAAATACCCCTTCATTTTTTGCAAATAACATTACGGCTTCTTCACATCCAGGAGTTCTTTTTGCATATCCTTCCCCGATATAATCTGTATCAACTAAAACACTATTTATGTCAATTTCTATATCAAGTAATTTTCCTGCATTCTTTGCTAATTGATAAACGTCATTTTTTAATTCAAGTTCTGGTACATCTACACTAATTCCAATTATTTTGCCTTCCCATTTGGAAATTGCCTTACCAAGAACGAGTCCCGCCTGTGTTCCTGCAGAGGAAGATGCATGGAAAATTTTATCAATTTTAACATTATTTTTATCAAAATCATTAAGTAATTCTCCAAACCCGGCGGCATATCCCAAAGTTCCTGTCATGGTAGAACCACCCGGAGGTAAAAAATATACTTTATGACCTTTTTTCTCCAATGATTCCTTAACTTCGAGAGCTTTTTGCATACGAATTTTTGAGTCGGTTGTGTCAATATGATATATATTTGCTCCAAGCATATGATCAATTAATAAATTCCCAGTTGGTTTTTCTGGTTTTTTCCCATTTAAAATTAAATGTACAGACATATCATATTTTGCTCCAACGACAGATAATATCCGGCAAAAATTTGATTGGTTGGCTCCTATGCCTATTATGGTATCACAACCTTGATTTATAGCATCGGCAATAAGATAATCGAATTTCCGTGTTTTATTTCCACTCAATGCAAAACCTGTTAAGTCATCACGTTTTATATAAATATTGTTATTTAATATTTTTGATATTGATTTTAATTTGTAAAATGGTGTGGGTAATATAGATATTTTTTTATAAGAAATATGTTTCATCTTTTTTTCAATTATATTCATGAATACCTCCTATTAAATTTGATTAATTTAAAGCTTTCTAATTGTACTTGATATAGTTTTCTTTATGATTTTTTAAAATCAAGTTTGAAGATTTCTGAATTATTATTACTTTTTCTGTTAAATTTGCTTGATGCAGAATTAATTTTATTATCAGGATATACATGGAATCAAAGTATTTAATCATAAAAGGTGCAAGAGAACATAATCTCAAGAATTTAACAGTTAAAATTCCACGTAATAAGTTTGTTGTAATAACCGGAGTTTCAGGTTCCGGAAAATCTTCATTAGCCTTTGATACAATTTATGCAGAAGGTCAAAGACGATATGTAGAATCTCTTTCATCCTATGCAAAACAATTTCTTGGATTAATGGAAAAACCTGATGTTGATTTTATTGAAGGATTATCTCCGGCAATTTCTATCGAACAAAAATCTACTTCGAGGAATCCACGCTCAACTGTTGGAACAGTTACAGAAATTTATGATTACCTTCGATTGCTTTATGCCCGGATTGGCAAACCATATTGCTATAAATGTGGAAAACCGATTAAAAGTCAATCGGTACAGGAAATTGTAGATTCCATTATCAAGTTTCCTAAAGGTAGTAAAATAGTTCTTATGGCTCCAATTATTCGTGGAAGAAAAGGTGAATATAAAGATGTTTTTAATGAAATTCGTAAAGAAGGTTTTATTCGTGTAAGAATTGATGGAGAAATTCAAGAAATTGAGAAACCGATTACGCTGGATAAAAATAAAAAACACAACATAGAAGTTATTATTGATCGTATAGTCCTTAAAGCAGGAATTCTTGAGAGGTTAACAGATTCAGTTGAACTTGCTTTGAAAATGGGTTCTGGTCTGATCCTTGGTCAGATTAATGGAGAAGAGCATTTATTTAGTGAACATTTTTCTTGTCCTGATTGTGAAATCAGTTATGCTGAATTAACTCCACGTATGTTTTCTTTTAACAGTCCTTATGGAGCATGTCCAACTTGTGATGGTCTTGGAATGAAAATGGATATTGATATAGATCTCGTTGTACCTGATCCCAAAAAATCTTTAAGTGAAGCAGCAATAGTGCCTTTGGGTGAACAACCTAAAGAGGGTTGGTATGCATCTATAATCAGAGCACTGTCTAAAAAGTTTAAATTTGACTTTATTACACCATTTAACAAATTATCTCCGGAAGCACAGGAAGCATTGCTTTGGGGTACTTCTAAATCTATTTCAGTTAATCTGAATTCAAGTAGGATTAAGGGTGAATATAATACTCAATTTGAAGGAGTAATGAATAATCTGGCTCGTAGATATACACAAACAAAATCTCAGGGAATCCAAACATGGATTGAAAAATTTATGAGCATGAAACCATGTCCATCATGTGAAGGGAAGCGGCTTCGGAAAGAAAGTCTCGCTGTTAAAGTAGGCGATGTTTCAATAAGTGAAGTAACTTCTTTTTCTATATCAAAAGCAAAAGAATTTTTTAATAATCTCATTCTGACTGAAGTAGAACAAAAAATTGGGAAACAGATTTTTAAAGAAATAAAAGAGAGATTGGATTTTCTTAATAATGTTGGAGTTGAATATTTGGCCCTCAACAGATCTGCTCAAACACTTTCCGGTGGCGAAGCTCAACGCATTAGGTTGGCTACACAAATAGGTTCCCAACTGGTAGGTGTGTTATATATTCTGGATGAACCAAGTATTGGTTTGCATCAAAGAGATAACTCCAGGTTAATCAAGACTCTTTTACATTTACGTAATCTTGGTAATACTGTTTTGGTTGTTGAACATGATCAGGAAACAATGGAATCAGCAGATTATATTTTAGATATCGGACCTGGTGCAGGTGAAGCAGGTGGAAAGGTAATTGCTGAAGGAAGTATTACAGCCATAAAAAAGTCAAAAAAGTCTTTAACTGGTCAATACCTTTCAGGGAAAAAGAAAATTGTTATGCCAACCTCAAGAAGAAAAGGAAATGGGAAAAATATAGTTCTACAAGGTGCTTCAGGAAATAATCTGAAAAATCTGAATGTGACTTTTCCTTTAGGGAAATTTTTATGTATTACCGGCGTTTCCGGATCAGGAAAAAGTACATTGATCAACGAAACACTTTTTCCAATTTTATACAAAAAGTTCTATAATTCAAATAAATCACCAATGAAATATTCTGAAATATCAGGGTTAAGATATATAGACAAAGTTATTGATATTGACCAGTCTCCTATTGGAAGAACACCAAGATCCAATCCTGCAACTTATACAGGAGTGTTTACACATATTCGCGAACTTTTTGCATCAGTAAAGGAAGCAAAAATCAGAGGATATAAAATTGGAAGATTTTCTTTTAATGTGAAAGGTGGTAGATGTGAGGCTTGCAGTGGTGATGGGATAAAAAAGATTGAAATGCATTTTTTGCCCGATGTTTATGTTCCGTGTGAAATTTGTAAAGGTAAAAGATATAACAGGGAAACTCTTGAAATAAAGTATAAAGGTAAGAATATTGCCGATGTATTAAATATGACAATCAATGAATCCTCTGAATTCTTTAAAAGGATACCATCAATTAATAAAAAATTGGAAACTCTCAAAAGAGTGGGGCTTGGCTACATTAAACTCGGACAACCAGCAACAACTTTATCAGGTGGAGAAGCACAAAGAATAAAACTTTCATCAGAATTAAGCAAAGTAAGTACTGGAAATACTCTATATATTTTAGATGAACCTACTACAGGACTGCATTTTGAAGATATAAATTTGCTTCTAACAGTATTAAATGATCTGGTTAATAAAGGGAATACTGTTATTGTGATTGAACATAATCTTGATGTGATTAAATCTGCAGATCATATTATCGATCTTGGACCTGAAGGTGGAGATTTGGGCGGAACTATTGTCACCGAAGGAACACCCGAAGAAGTAGCGAAATATGAAAAATCTTATACAGGACAATATCTGAAAAAAATATTATGAATTGTCTCTTGTTTGTCATGCTCTGGATTTAACGTAAACAATTGCCTTGGTTATGGAGTTAATAATTATCATGTTCGCTATTAGATAAATCAATTAATTATGGAAATTCAAAATAGTTGTCAACATTTATATATTAATCGTTTTTATATTACATTTTAGAACTTTATATTTTACCAATTGCGAGTGTAGTTCAGTGGTAGAACACCAGCTTCCCAAGCTGGATATGAGGGTTCGATTCCCTTCACTCGCTCAAGGTAACTCC
>JAOZSG010000127.1 GCA_029939785.1 Fidelibacterota bacterium
TTTATCTCTGCGTTGTCTGCGACCTCCGCTGTGCTGTGCGAAACATCGTGAAGCATGGCGGTTAGTTTTCAACTTTTTACGAATCTATCAATTAGTCTTTTGTGATTACAAGGTGGGTTAAGAATATAGTTCCCCCGCTAAACACGCTAAATTACGCTAAAAAAATCTTAAAATATTTCCATTTCGCGTTTTTTCGTGTGTTTAGCGGGCAATAATTTTCTTTTTCTGTTCATTAAATACGCACCTGAGTAATTACAATCTTTTTATATCAAAATTATTTTTAAAAACTAAGAGGTGTGTAATAAAACTGTAAAAGTAGATCCTACATCAGGTTCACTTTCTACAATTACCTTTCCTTTATATAAACCAGAAATTTTCTTTAAAATATTTAGTCCAAGTCCACTACCTAAAATATTTCGGGTTTTCTCATTTTTTATTCTGGAAAATTCTGAAAATAATTTCTCACATTCATCTTTTGACATTCCAATTCCGGTGTCTTTGACAGTGATAGTAATTAGATTATTTTCCTTTTTTAAAGTAACATCAACCTGACCATCATCTCTATTGTACTTTACGGCATTTGAAATAAGATTATTCATGATTATCTCTATTTCACCGGTATCACAATTCATAATTAACTCTTTTTCAGAATGAAGATTAATTGTAATATTTCTTTCCAGAGCAGCAGGTTCAGCAGTTTCTAACGCAAGGTCAACAATTTCCAAAATATTATTTTCTGTTAATTCACGTTTTTTCTGTCCGGACTCAATCCTGGTTAAGTCAAGAAGATCACCAATCATTTTTTTCATTCCATGAATACGCTTCATAGACCGGTCTAACATTTCATCATAAGATTTAATATCATTTCCTAAAACTTTGTCTGTTAAAATTCCAAGATATCCTTCTACTGCATTGATTGGTGCTTTTAATTCATGTCCAAGAACAGAAATAAATTGAAATCTTACTTGTTTCCGCTCTTCTTCCAGTTTTTTTACCTGTCTGGCAAGTAAAAGATTTTTTGCTGCCTTTTCAACAGTTTTTCTAAGTTCAGCAGGTTCAAATGGTTTAGCAAGAAAATCAAAAGCTCCACGCTTAATTGCAGATACAGCAGTCTCCAATGAAGCGTATGCTGTAACCATAATTATAGCCATTTCACTATCTTCCGAAGAAACTTCATCAAGCACTTCAAGCCCGCTCATTTCAGGTAATTTGTAATCAAGTAACATCACATCAGGCTGGAAAGTTTTAACTTTTTCAATAGCTTCTTCACCAGTTTCAGCAAGTTCAAGATTTAGGACAATTTCATCTTCAACGTCAGGTAATATCATTTTGTATCGTTGAAGAGATTTTTTCATCCCCATACGCATACCAAATTCATCATCAACGATAAGGATTTTCAGTGTTAGCATATTATTTTCCCAATAGTCTATCTATTTCATTTTTTAATTGTTCATATCTAATGGGTTTTGCTAAAAAAACATCAGCTTTAATCCATGAACGCTCTTCTTTGGTAGCAGCATCAAATTCGATCCCTGTTTCATTTGCCACACCTGAGGCAATAATAACCGGAATAGATGTATCTATTTGTTTAATATGAAATGCTAATGTAAATCCTGCATCCATATTTTCCATCATTAAATCAAGTAATGCAATATCCGGACGATAAGTCTTCAATAATTCTTCTGCATCTTTTTGACTTTCTGCTGTTGTGATTAAAAACCCATCGGCTTCAAGTCTGATCTTTGTCTGCATTAAAAAATCGACATCATCATCAACAAGTAACATTTTTATTTGTTTTTGTTTACTCATTATTCATCCCTGGTTTTATGTTTTCATAAGGTTAACAACTTTATTTCTCGGCAATCTAATATTAAAACAAGTACCTATTGGTCCTTTTTCAGCATCTGTATTAGATTTTACACTTATATCTCCATTATGCATTTTAATAATACCATAAATCACAGAAAGTCCAAGTCCGGTTCCCTGCCCTGCTTTTTTTGTTGTAAAAAATGGTTCAAAAATCTTGGATAGATTTTTTTGAGGAATACCGGAACCAGTATCAGCAATAGTTAGTTTGATATTTTCATCATCACCATTAACAGTAATTGTTAATTTTCCTTTTTCCGGCATTACATGTAAACTATTATTTACAAGATTTGTAACTACCTGAATTATTTGATCATGGTCTATAAATGCATTCGGGTTTTCTCTGATATTATTAATAATTTCTACATCTATATATTCAGGAATTCTGATAGTTTTTAAAAATCTATCCATCATTTCCGGAATATTAACATCTTTAACATTAACTTTATTCTTTCTTGCAAAATCAAGTAATCCTGAAACAATCTTCTTACACCTATTTGCTTCAGATACTATCATTTCCAGATCCTCATGAGTTTCAGTATCAATAGTATTTGATTCTTTCAACAGATTGGAATACATAATAACAGTACCAAGAGGATTATTTACTTCATGAGCAATACCTGCTGCTAATTGTCCCATGCTGGCGAGTTTTTCTGCCTGAATTAATGCTGTCCTTGTATCATCCAACTTTTCATCTGAAATATTTAATTCTTTAATAGTAACATTCAATTTGTCTATAACATAGGGTAAACACATTTGTGGTTCTGCTAAACCTTTATAAATTGCTAATGCATGTTTCCGACAACTTTCATATCCACATGCACCACAATTCAGTTCGTCACCTTTTTGCAGTTTCCCCATTTTGGATAAAATATCACTTAAAGTTTTCTCATCTGGATTTATCACTTTTTGATTATCATCATAAAATACTCTTGAGATATCTATATCTTTGTAAAGATTAATGTTTTCCTGTAATTTTTTATCATCTCTTTGCTTTGATACAGCTCTTACATATTTACTAATTCTGGTTCTTCTCTTATAAAGAGGCTCTTTGGTTGTCATACCGGCACCCATTATACATCCGTCACAACATAGTACTTCAAGCAATTTTGCATCCAAAGAACCAGCTGCAAATTCCTGAACAGCATCAATAAAATGTTCTTTCCCGTTTGCTGATACAACATCACCCGATATAAGATCTTCCTCAATTTCTGCTGTAGCCAACATTCCACGACGAATTGGAAATAAATTTCCTTTCCCTGCAAGTGGTAAATCAAATTCTACTTCAGGATGTTCTAGATTTTCAGGAAATAATTCAAACATTTTTTTCAGCTCGTAAAAAGTTAAAACATCATCAATATCACCCTTTACTTCATCAGCATAGGCTTCGCCTTTTTTTGAAATACAAGGACCGATAAAAATAACTTTTAATTGATTACCATGAATTTTTTTAAGTACTCTTGCAGTAGCTATCATGGGTGAAACTACAGGAGCTAAATTTGAAAGTAATTCAGGATTATACCTCTTAATATATCCAAATACAGATGGACAGGTTGTTGCGATATATTTTTTATCTGATTTTTCTAATAACTCTTTCATTTTTCTGGCAACAAGTTCAGCTCCAAACCCGACTTCATTTATATAATCAAATCCAAGACTTTTGATTTTTCCTAATATTTTTCTATAATTAGAATCAAAAAATTCTGCCGGAAAACTTGGGGCAACAATAGCTACAACTTTATCTTTTGATTTTAATATTTGTCTTACATTTGGGATTGATGAATGTACTTGTTTTGCATTTTGACTACAAACCTTTACACAATTTCCACATCCAATACATCTTTCAGGAATCACTTCTGCCTGACCATCAGATATACGGATAGCTTTTGCCGGACATTCACGAACACATGTGTAGCATGTCCGGCATTTATACTTAATAGTAGTTACTAAAGGTTTGGATGATGTACTTCGCATTTATAATTCCTATAGTAAAACATCTCGTTTTTTATAATGTGTATGAAGTATCTTATGACTTTTTTCACTTAATGGTTCACCAAGATAGTCTTTATACAATTTTTGAATATATTTATTTCCATGAGAAGTTCTAATTTCCGCATCTCTGTCAATTGTATAAAGTGCTTTCATTCTGGCTTTAACATCATCAATATTAACTGCCTGAGGCTGGCCACCACCGTTTATACATCCACCAGGACAAGTCATTACTTCTATAAAATGTATATCATTTCTTCCATTTTTAATTTCTTTCAATAATTTTTTTGCATTTCCAAGTCCACTCGCAGCAGCGACACCGATTTTCAAATCTCCGATTTGCAAATAAACTACTTTCAATCCATCAAGCCCACGAAGATCTTTTATCTTTGGACCTTCAAGTTCCTTACCTGTAAGCAAATAATATGCTGTCCTTACAGCCGCTTCCATTACACCACCTGTCGCACCAAAAAGTTTACCGGCAGAACTTCTTTCTGCAAATGGATTATCAGCAATTTCCGGCTCCATATCATGAAGACTCATACCATACATTTTGATCAATCTTGCCAATTCTCTTGTAGTCAAAACAGCATCTATATCTCTTAATCCATCTACATTCATTTCAGGACGTTCTGCTTCAAATTTCTTTGCACTACATGGCATAATACCAACATTAAAAATTTTCTTTTTATCCAAATTTTCTTTTTCAGCATAATAACTTTTTATAACAGCACCCAACATATTCTGTGGACTTTTGCATGAAGATAAATTTGGTATGTATTCAGGATAAAACTCTTCTACAAATTTTATCCATCCAGGAGAGCAACTTGTCATCATTGGTAATACTCCACCATTTTTAATTCTATGAACTAATTCTGAACCCTCTTCCAATATTGTAAGATCAGCAGAAAAAGATGTATCAAATACCCTGTCAAAGCCAAGTTTTCTTAATGCACTTGTCATAATACCAACAACATCACGACCAGGTTTTATTCCAAATTCCTCTCCAAGAGTTACAGATATACTTGGAGCATGCTGAGCAATAACAATTTTTTCAGGATCATTGATTGCATCAATAACAACCTTAAGATTACTTTTTTCTCTAAGTGCTCCTGTAGGACAAACTATAACACACTGGCCACAATTTACACAGCTGGATACATTTAATCCTTCACGAAATGCAGTTCCTATTTCAGTTTTACAACCTCGTTCTATAAAATCAATAGAACTTACTCCCTGAATTTCTTCACAAACTCTTACACATTTTCCACAGAGAATACATTTTGCAGGATCTCTGAAGATTGCAGAACTCGATGAATCAATATCGTATTGACTTTTTTTACCTGAATATCTTCGCTGTCTTACACCCAATTCTTCTGCTAACCCCTGAAGTTCACAATCTCCATTTCTTACACAATAAAGACAGTCATCCGGATGATCTGCCAACAGGAGTTCAATAATTGTTTTTCTCGCTTTTAATGCCTTAGGCGAAAATGTGTTTACTTTCATACCTTCTTTAACAGGCCATGCACAACTTGGAACAAGCCCGTCCATTCCTTCAACTTCAACAACACACATACGACATGCGCCTGTTGGAAATAATCCTTCAATATGACAAAGTGTAGGTACTTTAATTCCAGCTCTATTGCAAGCATTAAGAATCGTTTCACCATCTTTTGTTTGAATGTGTCTATTATTTACTTCTATAGTATACAAAATAACCTCACTTATTTTACTGTAACAGCATTAAAACGACATACTTCATAACATCTGCCACACCCTATACACTTATCTTCTATGATAAAATGTGGAGTTTTAGCATTACCCAAAATGGCATCGTTAGGGCATTCTCTCTTACAAAGAGTACATCCTTTACAGGCATCTGCTACAATTTCATAGGTCAATAGTTCTTTACATACACCGGCAGGACATTTTCTTGCAAATATATGTTGTTCATATTCATCTTTGAACCATCGAAGAGTACTTAATACCGGATTTGGGGCAGTTTTACCAAGACCACACAAACTTGTATCTTTGATAACATCTGCTAATCGATTCAAATACATAACACCCTTAAATCTTTCAAGTGCTTCAAATCGGCTTTCACTTTTTCTCCCTCTTGTAATTCCTTCCAGAATTTCAAGCATCCTGCGAGTACCTTCACGACATGGAATACATTTACCACAACTTTCTCTTTGAATAAAATCCATAAAGAATTTTGCGACATCTACCATACATGTTTCTTCATCCATTACAACAAGACCACCGGAACCCATCATTGCTCCGACTGTCTGTAATGATTCATAATCTATTTCGATATCCAAATGTTGTTCAGGAATACACCCTCCTGACGGACCACCCATTTGAGCAGCTTTATATTGTTTTCCATTTGGAATACCACCACCGATTTTAAAAATAATATCTCTGAGTTTTACACCCATTTCAACTTCAACTAAACCTGTATTATTTATTTTACCTGATAGTGCAAAAACTTTCGTTCCTTTACTTCCAGCCGTACCTTTTGAATTAAACCAATCAGCACCTTTATACACGATTGCAGGGAGATTTGCCAAGGTTTCAACATTATTGATAATAGTCGGTTTTCCAAAAAGTCCACTAACAGCAGGAAAGGGTGGCCTTGGACGAGGCATTCCTCTTTTTCCTTCAATACTGTGAATCAACGCAGTTTCTTCACCACATACAAATGCACCTGCACCTTTTTTTATCACTATCTCAAGATCATAGCCACTATCTAAAATATTTTGACCCAAAAGACCATATTGTTTTGATTTTGCAATTGCAACTTTTAATCTTTCAATTGCTAATGGATATTCTGCTCTAATATATATATAGGCTTTTGTCGCTCCAATTCCATAGGATGATATTGTTAAACCTTCCAATAATCTATAAGGATCACCTTCAATAACTGCTCTATCCATAAATGCACCGGGATCACCTTCATCAGCATTACAGATAAAATACTTCTGTTCGCTCGGAGTATCTAAAGCAAACTTCCATTTTTTTGCTGTAAGAAAACCGCCGCCACCTCTGCCACGTAATCCACTTTCTTGTACAATTTCACATAGTTCTTTTGGAGTTGTATTTCTCAGCATTTTTGCTAAGCCTTTATATCCGTCATGTGCAATATATTCTTCAATAGATGTTGGGTCAACAATACCACAATTTGGTAAAACCCATCTTGTTTGGAGACTAAAGAATGGATGTTCTGTAATTGTCGGAACATTCTCCCATTTTTTTAGATTTTCAGTTTCAAACTGACATACAATATTCTCATCCGGAAGTTCTCCATCAAGAATTGCATCCAAAAATGTTTCAACCTTCTCTTCAGTAATCTTGCTAAAAGAAATTCTATTTTTACCAGGTAATTGAACATCAACTAAAGGTTCTTCAACGCAAAATCCGATACATCCTACTTCAACAATATCTGCATCAATATTTTTCTCTGTTAAATATTCATTTATGATTTTGAGCGTTTTCCCTGCACCGGCTCCAAGTCCACATGTACCGGTACCTATGAATATAACTGGTTTGTCAATAGATTCTCTTTTTAATTTCTTAAACTCAGTTTGAATATCATCTGTAAGTTCTGATTTTTTTTCAACAAGAAGAGTTTCAATTAAGCTTGAAATCTGTTCACTTGATTTAATCTTATCTGTTTTAGGCATTTTCACTTACCTTTCTCCGATAGGATTTTACTATCTTTTTTATATCGTCAATATCTACATTTGCATATACTTCACCATTAATAGTAATTGCAGGTGCTAACCCACAGGCTCCAATACATGCCACAACCTCCAGACTAAAAATTCCATCTTTTGATGTTTCTCCAGGATTTATGTTCAGTTGTCTTTGAAATTCTTCAAGAACCGGTAATGAACCCTTTACATGACATGCAGTACCACGACAAATTTCAATATGATACTGACCAACAGGAGAAAAACGAAATTGATTATAAAATGTTGCAACTCCATAAATTTTACTTGTAGGTAAGCGTAAATACTTACCTATTGCCTCTACAGAATCTTTTGATAAGAATCCATCCAATTCCTGTACATCCTGTAGGATAGGAATCAAGGAATCTCTAGACGCATTTGGATAATTACTAAGCACTGATTCAACAATTTTACTCATTATAATCTTTCCTTATTTATTATTTTTTCTTGCAAAATATGATACTTTTTCAAAAATCGCTATCATATCAAGATTCTCAACATATATATTTAAAGGAACATTTAGATTAATTGGTGCATAATTTAAAATTCCCTTAATACCACTTTCAATTAATTCATCTGTCACTTCTTGTGCATTAATTGATGGAATACACAGTATAGCTGTCTGAATATCATATTCCTTAATAATTGATTTCATTTCTTTTATATGATAACTTTTACAACCCATTAAAACTCTATTTACTTTTTCAGGATTAGTATCAAAAGCTGCGACAATTTCCATTTCTAAACTTTGTTTGTTAAAATAATCAACAATCGCTTTACCGAGATTACCAAGACCAATTATAGCAATTTTTTCTCTTTTAACAGGATCAATAAACTTTCCAATACTATCTACAAGACTTTTAATTTCATAACCGTAAGCAGGAGATCCGGAATAGCCAAGTCCCATAATGTCTCTTCTTACCTGAGCTGATGAAGCCCCACTTTTTTTTGCTAATTGATGAGAAAAAATATGTGTATTATTAGAATTCACACTCGATCTAATCAAACATCTTCTGTAAATTATAAGTCTTTCAACAATTTTTTTAGATATTTTACTCATCTACTCTTTTCTTTGCTAAAAAAATAACGTTGTGATAAAATTCACGAGAATATAAATCAACCATTTTAACTAAACAAGCTTTTTTGTTGTTTTTACTAATATTATTTCCTGCCATTCAATTTTGTTAAATAAGTTCCCAAATTATTTCCTATTTCATACACTATGAAACTGTCAAAAAATATCCTTAATATTCAATATTCCTATTTTTTTTGATTTATTCAAGTTTTTGGTGTTTTTTTTATAATTAATTTTTATAACAATACAAAACAATCCAAAATTTACTATCATTGATATTAGATCACAGAAAGATTATCAAAA
>JAOZSG010000128.1 GCA_029939785.1 Fidelibacterota bacterium
ACTATTACATATCTATATTGATTAATACTTTTCTGTATCGTATAATGTATTGTAGAATTGAAAATTGAAGTAAATGTTATATTTATTAACAAATATGTTACTAATTTCAGGAGTTAACAATGTCTAATAATAATTTAAATTTTGAAATCCAAAAACTTGGTAAATGTAAAATTCCATCTCCCATGAAAAGTTCTCATTTTACCAATGATGATGAACACGTAATCTATGAAACAAATTTTAAAACTCTTAAAAAATATATTGACAAAGGTGAAACCCCACCAATGTTTGAAAAAGCTGGTCCTCGTGAAAAAATATTTTTTGATTCTTCCAAAATAAAATGTGGCATTGTAACATGCGGAGGATTATGTCCGGGTATTAATGATGTAATCCGTGCAATTGTATATAGTCTCCATTATCATTATAAGGTCAGAACAATTTATGGTTTTAAATATGGTTATGAAGGACTAACATATAAATTTCAACACAATCCAATTGAACTTACAATCGATATGGTAGCAGATCTGCATGAAAAAGGTGGAACACTATTAAAATCTTCCCGAGGTCCTCAGGATCCTGAAGAAATGGTTGATATTCTTGAACAAATGAATGTTAATATATTATTTGGTGTAGGTGGAGATGGAACACTTCGTGGATTAAATGATATTGCTGATGAAGTAAAAAAAAGAAATTTAAAAATTAGTGTGATTGGAATTCCCAAAACAATCGATAATGATATTTCTTATATTCACAAATCTTTTGGTTTTGAATCTGCTGTATCAGAAGCAAAAAAGGCAATTTATGGAGCACATATAGAAGCATCAGGTGCAAAAAATGGTATTGGACTCGTAAAATTAATGGGGCGGCATTCCGGATACATTGCAGCAAATGCTACTCTTGCAAGTAGTGATGTAAATTATTGTCTAATTCCTGAAGTAAAATTCTCCCTTGAAAAATTTTTGATATCCTTAAAATCAAGACTTGAATATAGAAGTCACGCCGTAATAGTTGTTGGTGAAGGAGCAGGTCAGGATTTAATGAAATCTCAAAATGAAAAAGATGCTTCAGGAAATGTGAAATTTGCTGATATTGGATTATTTCTTAATGATAAAATCACTGAATTTTTCAACAAATTAAATACTGAAATAAATATAAAATATATTGATCCAAGTTATATCATCCGATCCATTCCTGCCAATCCAAATGATTCTGTTCTTTGTCTATTATTAGGTCATAATGCTGTTCATGCCGGAATGACAGGTAGAACAAATATGGCGGTTGCTACCTGGAATGGAGGTTTCACATACCTACCAATACCATTGGCAACATCAAAAAGGAAAAAGATTGATCCTGATGGTTTTTTATGGAGTAGTGTCGTTTCAAGCACTGGTCAACCAGACTTAAGGCCATAAATATTTAAAATAAAACATGAATTGAACAGATTTTAACGGATATTATTATACTTTCAGAACTTTGGATTAACAGGCAAGGCTGCCTGTGTTCCGGATCACAGGCAGCCTTGCCTGTTAGTGAAAATCTGCTAAAACAACGAGATTTTATTTCGACATTACATTATAAAACACAAACAAAATGTTTATTCTACAGTAACAGACTTAGCCAAATTTCTTGGTTTATCAACATTCAGACCTTTCATGTCTGCAATATGATAGGCAAGTAATTGCAACGGAATAGAACTCAAAAATGGTGTCAAATTTTCAAGAGTTTTAGGGATATATAGAATATCCTCAGACAGTTTTTTTACTTTATTATCTCTTGAATCAGTGATAGTAATTACTCTACCTTTTCGGGCTTTTACTTCTTCCATATTACTGATAACTTTATCTAATATCTTCCCTTCAGTAGCAATAAATACAACAGGCATTTCATTATCAATCAGAGCAATTGGTCCGTGTTTCATTTCTGCTGCCGGATAACCCTCTGCATGTATATAGGAAATTTCTTTTAGTTTTAAAGCTCCCTCGAGTGCGACCGGAAAATTCAAGCCTCTGCCCAAATACAGGAAATTTCTACAATAAGTTAATTTTTCAGCAATCTTGATAATGTCCTTTTCATGCTTTAATATTTCATCTATTTTTGATGGTATTTGTTCAAGTTCTTCTATTAATTTCGGATCATTTGTTCCACCTTTTTCCTGATTGATATAAAGTGCCAGAAGCAACAATCCTGTTATCTGACATAAAAATGCTTTTGTGCTTGCCACACCAATTTCGGGTCCTGCATGTAGATATATCCCAGAATCTACTTCTCTGGCAATTGTAGACCCTACAACATTTACTAAACCTATTGTCTTGCATCCACTTGATTTTGCTTTTCGTAAAGCTGCAAGAGTATCAGCAGTTTCACCGGATTGAGTAATAACTACAAATAAATCATTCTCTCTCAAATTAGTATTTCGATATCTGAATTCAGATGCATAATCAACTTCAACTGGCATATCAACAATATCTTCTATATAATATTTTGCAATTAATGCAGAATGCCAGCTTGTTCCACACGCAGAGATTACAACTCGTTCAAGTTTTTCCACATCAATATCAACACTTAATTTGATTTTACCCTCATTTATATGACCACGAATTGTATTTTCCATTGCTGTTGGTTGTTCATGGATTTCCTTATGCATAAAATGTTTATAACCTTTTTTCTCAATTTCTCCAATATTCCATTTTATTTCCTGAACTTCCCGATCGACACTTTCACCGGTCAGTCTTTTTACTTTATAACTATTTTCATCAATTACTGCTATTTCATTGTCATCAAGATAAACAACTTTTTTGGTCAAACTAACAATTGGTACTGCATCTGAAGCGATAATCATTTCATTTTCACCAACTCCTAAAATCAGAGGAGAACCACGTCGTGCTGCTACTATTTTTTTTTCATCTTCATGAATTACTGCCAAACCAAAAGTGCCTTCTACATTATCGAGGGCTTTTGTCACAGCATCTTCAAGATCGCCGTTATAACATTTATCAATCAAATGAGCTAATACTTCAGAATCTGTTTCAGATACAAATTTATATCCTTCTTCAATTAACAATTCCTTGATAGAATTATAATTTTCAATAATTCCATTATGAACAATTGCAATTTTTCCATCGGTACTCATATGAGGATGTGAATTTTTCTCATTAGGTTCTCCATGTGTTGCCCATCTGGTATGAGCAATACCAATATTACCTTTTATGGATGAATTCATACTTTTTTCTAACTCTGAAATTTTCCCTTCTCGTTTTAATATTGTTAATGAACCATTTTTAACACAAATACCGGAGCTATCATACCCTCTGTATTCCATTTTTTTTAATCCATCTATTAAAAAACCTGTACATTCATTACTTCCAATATATCCGATTATTCCACACATTCTATTTCCTCCAATTTATTAATTCTGAAATTTTTATTTATAAAAATACAATAATATTTTAATATATAGTATTTATAGTAATAATTAAAGAGCTGGTGATAAAAATTTTGATTCAAAGACTAATACAATCATTATTTCTTTTTAATAAAATGAATTATCAATATATTTATAAAATAATTTTGTTGATTATAAAAATTGATAATTATACAGTAAATCCTGTTAATTCTGCCTGAGAAAATTAAGGACCAAATATGAAAATATTCCTAATCCTTCTTCTGATTTCTATAATACCGATAATGATTTACGGTTATACCGAAACAGATACAATTGAAATTAATCTCCAACTAACAGAATATAAATACATTTCATCTAAATTTAACAATCTTCGAATATATCAGATAATGGTAGAATCATTCCAGGATGGAGATCCTAATGTAAACTATAATACCGGTTATGGACCAAGTCATCATTGTGGAGATTTAAAGGGTATTACAAACTCTCTACCTTATATAAAATCCTTAGGTATGAATGCAATCTGGTTAACTCCTATATTCGACTCTGAAAAAGGTACTCCAAGTTATAATCCTGATAAAAATCCAAATAAAAAACTCGATGCAACGGGATATTTTACTCGTAACTATTTTAAAATAGACCCAAATTTCGGTACTCTGGAAGATGCAAGAGAAATGATTACAAATGCCCATAATCTAGGATTATATGTTTTCCTTGATGGCGTTTTTGGACATCATAAAGGTAATATACCAATATCACCAAATGGAAATATTCCTAAGGGAAGAAGTTCAAAAGTGTCCTATCCTGAAAGCCTTGAGTTTTATAAAGAAGTTGCACTATACTGGATTAATGAATTGGAAATAGATGGTTGGAGACTGGACCAGGCTTATCAAATTCCTATAAAATATTTAAGGGAAATACGTGAAGCAGTAGAAGCAAAATGTAGCCAACGAATATATCAAGGGAAAAAATGGGGCACTCTTGGCTATATTGTAGGTGAAGTTTGGAACAAAGCGGAAATTATATCAAAAAAAGGATATGGAAAAAATGATAATCCCGGACTACTTTCAACTTTCGATTTTCCTTTAAGATACAAACTCGTACAAGCATTGGCATGTGAAGAAAAAGGTCTGAGAATACCTGATGCCTCTATACTTGTGGATGGTTTTCTTAGTCATGAAATCTATCACGACAAAGCTATCCCAAACCTTATGCTCACAAATCATGATCTTGTTCGATTTGGAGACCTGATACAGCGAGCGGGATTAGCAGGCCCGAACAGTCCTAACTACTGGAAAAGACACAAAGCTGCATTTAGTTTTCTTGCTGCTTATACCGGTCCAATTACAATTTATTATGGTGATGAAATCGGAGATGAAGTTGAAAATTTTATCGCGAAAATTGATGATCCAAAAGAAAAATGCTGGTTAAAAGGACTTTGTGATGATCATGTTTCCAGAACAAGCGGAAAAATTACCAATTTAACCAAAAATGAAAATGATTTAAAAAACTATGTTGCACAATTAATGAAAATGCGGCAAAAAAATGCGGCATTATGGAATGGAAAAACTACAAATCTGATTGCTGAAAATAACATCTATGTTGACCTAAAAGAAAAAGACGATAATAAAATACTCTATACTCTAAATATTGCGAATAAAAAAGATTCTATTAAAATTCCATCATACATTTTAGAAACTGATACATTGGTGGATTATTTCTCACATAAAACAATTATATCTAAAGATGGATTTTTTATTATACACATTGATGAATTATCCGGAAACTTCTTCATTTGTAAATAAATTTGATAATGAAAAATTGAATTATCACGGGATTCATCCCGTGGATTAAAAAACAATAATAACCCAAAGAGGTTTTAACCCCGAGTGATGAAAAATCTTAAAAATATCTTTTTTTTAACAGTTAGGATTAAAATCCAATTTTTTTCTGGGAGTTCAGCCTCCATGCATTAAAAGGCGTGGCAATTCAAATCACCATAGGATACAGATTTGACGGATCAAATGGATTTGAACATCGGATTCGCCTGAAATTTATTTCTTTGTTCGGTTTGAACAGGCAGGTCAGTCGAAGGCCTTGATTTACAAAATGCTTGTATTATGTAAGACGGTGATTCCTGACCGTTCAATTCTCGAGTCTTGAACTAGACCGTAATTGCCAACAAATTGCTCTATAAATCAAACTCACTCCTGACTGCCAAATAAATCCCAAATCAAAAATCATCAATCCTTGTTCGTAAATCAATTTAGGGGTTCCCAAAAAACCCGATATACGAGAATAATTTATTTTAATGCAGATTATGTTTAAATTTTTTATATTCCAAAGTTAAAATTAATTGATTAATTGAAAGTTTATCTCTTTATTTAATATATAAACCTGGAGGTTATCTTGAAAAAATTTCACGCACTATTTATTATTATTGTAATCCTATCTTCTTTGGCTATTGCTCAGACAAAGACATACATCGCTGTTCTTGATCTTCAGGGAAAAGGACTGACAGAAATGGAAGCCAGCATATTGACTGACAGATTAAGAAACGAGCTTTTCCAGACCGGTAAATTCCGATTACTTGAAAGAGAAATGATGAGTGAAATTTTGAAAGAACAAGGTTTTCAACTTTCAGAATGCACTTCTACATCATGTATGGTAGAAATCGGTCAATTATTAAATGTAGAGTTTATAATAAGTGGAAGTGTCAGTAAATTTGGTAGTATGTT
This sequence comes from Fidelibacterota bacterium, assembly GCA_029939785.1. GTDB lineage: Bacteria > Fidelibacterota > UBA2242 > UBA2242 > JAFGTP01 > JAOZSG01. Next base: position 6,136 of record JAOZSG010000128.1, read on the forward strand.
TTCAATTTCTTCAAGAATGATAAGTGTAGAAACAGGAGAAATATTCAGTACAGCAACTTTTGACCATGAAGGTAAAATTGAAGATTTATTAATACGTGGAATGAAAGAAGTAGCTTTCGTATTAACCGGTCAAAAAACACAGAAAGATATTATACAATCAAAACAAATAACCGATGTTGCACCACAAAATACAACACAAATTCATGAACAAACTACACCAACAAAAACTTATAATAACACAAGAGTCAGACCTACTTATAAACTTCCTAAATTATTGTTAAAATTAGACGTTGGTATTTTTGATCTTAGTAATAATCAAGTTACAAGTATTTTTGATGAAACTACACTAGCCCAATCAAGCCTAAGTATATCCAGAACATTTATTAATACAGGTAAATTTGCAATCTCTCCAATTATAGGAATTCAACAGGCGTCCGGAACTTTATTTCCTAAGAATGATGGAAGTATAAGTATTATTCAAAACAATGATATCGAGTATAAAGTTAATTATTCAATGTTTAGAAGTGGTATTCAATCAAGATTAATGATTACAAAAAAAATTACACTGGGATTTGCTTTTGGCTATTCTGAAGTTAATGTCGAATGGGAAGTTGAAGTCGATGGTAGAGAAGTAGAATTTGATTATGATAAGTCAGAAAATGGTACGTTTACTGAATTATTTATAAGTCTTGCTTTATCAAAAAATCTCCTGCTGGATTTTGTTTCTGGTGGTTTTATTCCGAAAAAAAATGATGAATTTGAAGGTTCAAAAATTGCAGTTGGATTAAGTCTGGCTTTTTGATTTAAAAATACAATTTCAAAGTAAAATGACATCTAATTTTTAAATTTACCTATTATTCGTTTTTATTATCTACAATAAAAGTACTTATCAATTTAACATTGGTTTTGTATATACAATGTAATAAATTAATCATATGAAAATATTTAATTGGAATACCGATAAAAATAATCAGTTAATTTTAGAAAGAAAAATTAGTTTTGAAAAAATTTTTACTGCAATTAATGAAGGAAATGTCGTCGATGTTTATAATCATCCTAACCAAAAACAATACCCAAATCAAAAAATATATGCAGTTCAAATTGACAATTACATATACTTAGTACCATTTGTAAAAAATGATACTGAAATATTCCTAAAAACAATTATACCAAGTAGGAAGGCTACTAAAAAATATTTGAGAGGTAACAATGAATAATAAATTAGACAAAGAAGAATTTGATATTTTAGATAGGTATGAAAAAGGACTTTTAATTCAATCAAAATCATTAAAAGAAGATATTAAAGAGGCAAAAGAAATTGCAAAACATACAATTTCAAAATCAAAGCACATAAGTATAAGATTGTCGGAAAAAGATATCACAAAGTTAAAAATAAAAGCAATTGAAACAGGAATCTCCTATCAAACATTGATTGGTGCACTAATTCATCAATATACTGAAGATAAAATTAAACTTAGAATTTAAAATAACTATTTATATTTTGATATCTAAATTAAAACTACAAAATTCAATATTCAAAAAAGTGAAAATTAAAAAGTATCCCGTATATCAATTTCTTCCTCTTCCTTGATGGATAATTGAAAATACCAGAGAAAATATAATTGAAATACTGCTGTTATCAAGAAAACTGGAAATGCAATATATTGTATTTTATCAGGTGGAATGAGTATTATGTTTGTATTATTATAAATGATTGTAGAAATCAAAGATAATATTTTGATCAAAAATCCAAAACCTGTAACAATTATCATATAATATGTAGGTTTTATCAACAAACTTTCCTGAAATTTTTTACTTTTCCAATAAAGGATTATAAAAAACAATAAAACTAAAATTATTCCGATTATTCCAAAAATATGGTATAAATATTCAATAGATGGTTTTGTAAAAATGTTATATAAAAATAAAAATCTATTAAATAAATACATTTTAAATTCCGGAAAATATTCAGGTAGTTTTTTAATTCTAATTAAAAAAATGTAAAATGGACCTAATGCTGAAAATATTGTAATATATCTAAATTTAATATCATTTGGTTCAACATATTCTTTTTGGAAAAAGTATATAAAATTAAAAATTGCAAGAATTACAAGAACGGAAATTACTTTTGTAAGTTGAATAAACAAAACAATCTTGAATAAATTTGAAAAAACAAGATAGGATAATTTTAAAAGTACTGTATATAAAATACCAACTATCACCAAAAACGTAGCATTTCTTAAATTCATCTTTTTACTTTCAATGATTACACTGTCATTAATTTACCAAATAATCGTTCGTTGTTCTTCAGTTCTGTACAAAGGATCTTCGGGTTGTATATCAAAGGCTTTATAAAATTCAGGAATATTAAACAATGTACCATTAACTCTAAATTTACCCCATGGATGTACATCCTCAAGAGTTTTTCTTATTAAAGCTTTATCGCGGATTTTACCACGCCATATCTGAGCATAACCAATAAAAAAACGCTGAAGATCAGTAAATCCACCAATAACAGGAGGAATTTCTTTTCCTTCTAAACTCATTTTATATGCCTCAAGAGCAACAGTTAAACCACCAAAATCAGCAATATTTTCTCCTAAAGTTAATTCTCCATTAATACGTAATGTATCGATAACAACAAACTCATTAAACTGATCAACTAAAAGTTGTGTCCGTTTTTTAAATTCAACTTCGTCTTCCTCTGTCCACCAGCCAACCATATTACCATCTTTATCAAAATGACGTCCCTGATCGTCAAATCCATGAGTCATTTCATGTCCGAT
>JAOZSG010000129.1 GCA_029939785.1 Fidelibacterota bacterium
CAGATAAACTGAAATCTGTGATGAAATGCTCGTTTTCTATTTGTTCTACATTAACTATCTCCTAACTTTTCAATCAAATCTTTTGCATCCATCTCAAGTTTTGAAAAGGCAAACCATTTTTTGCCAAGATCTTTTAAAGATGCTCCAAAATGATAAACAGTTTCACTCCGTAATACTGCAGAAAGCATTGAAACACCTTGTTCTGTAAAGACAAAAGGTAATTTTCTTTTTCCTCCGTGTTTTGAGTTTGAAGTCACAATTTGTGATATCAAGTTTGAAGAATTCTGATTTAAGGTATCATCTTGGAACCTCAAGTTTGTTAACTCTTCTTTTGTAAGTTGAAACCTGAACTTTTTTGGAAATCTATCAATATTTCTTTTGACTGCCTGATTTAACACTCTTGTTTCGACATTATATAAATTTGCCAAATCAGAGTCTAACATTACCTGCAAACTCCGGATAGAATAAATTTTATTTTGAATGTTTTCTAATGATACAATTTTTTTTATCTTCATTCATCATCAACTCTCTAAAATCGGTTTCAATATTTCAGGAGATTTTTCTCGCCAGGTTGATGCTGTTTTATTGAAAATAGCAACGTTTAATAAATCTGCTTCATTTTTAAAGAGGTCGAATTCGACCCCTTTAAAATCTGCTTTAAAATCAATATAAATACTTTTCGGCTTTTTGTTTATATTTTGCTTTTTCCATTATATTTATAAATTTCCCCATTTTTTTATAAAACTTTTGAGATAATACTATTTTTCATCTCCATTTAATAGTGACGCACCTAAAGGTGCTTTATACATTAGGAAATAGAATTTTTCTACAAATAGTACTGCACCTCTGGTGCTCAATTTTGACAGATTCGTAAAAAATCTAACTTCTTTCATTTTTTGTAAGCTCTGTCATCTTGATTATAAGGCCGGTTTTTGACGGGGCGAAAGGTGATTGCGAAGTAACAATGATTCCAACTTTCAAACTACTTTTTACGAGCCCATCAATTTTGATGAAGCCGCAAAAAGTATTTTTTAACGCAGAGACCGCAAAGATCGCAGAGGCTATAGTTTTAAAATACAATAAATTTGTGCCCGTCAGTAGCCGGATTTTAGAACGGGGCTTTGCGTCCTCAGCGTCTTTTGTTGTTAAACCAGGCTTTTGACTGGCGTTAAAATTTTTACTTTTTACGAAGTTGTCAATTTTAATTTATTACAATTTTTTTAGCCACATAGTGGCGATCCTATTTGTAATATATCAATTTTTCAAAAAACTTAGCACCGTAGGTGCGGCACTATTCAATATTTGTTCATTCAAACAGTGTTTTTATTTTTCATAAAACTTTTGATACAGTCACCTATTTGACTATTTAACCAAATAGACTTTTTATGGCAATCCTGTCTTATTAGAAAATATGGGCAAATCAGTTCAATCCGTCTGATCCGTACTCCATTCCTATTAACAATAGGTACGGAGTTCGGAATTTATAATTAATCTGAAAAAAAACTTGACTTAGATTAAATCAAATTTTAGATTTGTAATAAATATTACAGTGAAAGAAAAAGTGGAATAGATGTTACGAAAACAAAAACCTTCTGATAGACTTGTTGAAATATTCTTAGAATTAGTCAAAATTGACGGTATTTCATATAGGGAATTAGATGTAAATGATTACCTCATTAAGTTTTTGCGAAAATTAGGTTTAAATCCATTTGTTGATAACGCTGGGGAAAAAGTCGGTAGTAATACTGGAAATATTATTTGTAATATTGGCAATGGTGGTGATTTTGTTGTCATTTCACATATGGATACTGCTGCATCTACAATAAATATCAAACCCCAACTTCTCGAAGATAGGATTACATCAGATGGTAAAACAATTTTAGGTGCTGATAATCGTGCTGGAATTGCGTTAATTTTATATAACCTTGAACAACTATTATATAATAAAGAAAAGATTAAAAATTTTACACTCTGTTTTACAATTTGTGAAGAACATAATATCGAAGGTTCAAAATATTTACAATTACCATCATCAATCAAAAGAGGTTTTGTAATAGATTCATCTTTGCGTCCCGGGAAATTTATTCACACAACTTATGGTGCAAAAGGTTTGGATATCAAGATTACAGGGAGAGCTTCTCACGCAGGTCTTCATCCTGAAGATGGAATTAGTTCGATTTTCACTGCTTCACAAGCGATTTCCAAACTAAAACTGGGACGAGTCAATGAATATACTACATCAAATTTTGGGCTTATCAATGGTGGTGAAGCTATTAACATTATTCCTAAAGAAACTCATATAATTGGTGAAGTAAGATCAAAAAATATTGAAGAAATTGAAAAAATTATTAATGAATATAAATCCCAATTTGAGTTGGCTTGTAAACAAAATGGAGCAACATTGGAATTTAGTTCACATTGGGATTTTCATCCATATTATATTGATGAGGAATCTAAAGTATTTCAAACAATATTTAATATTATAAAAAATATCGGACTTAAGCCTGAACCAATGCTATCAGCAGGTGGAAGTGATGCCAACTCTCTAAATAAAAAAGGAATTAAAACTGTAAATATTGGAATTGGTGCTCAAAATCCACATTCCTATGATGAATTTATATTATTAGAAGATCTAAAGGCAGCTTCTGATATTGTCTGTGAAATTATTAAAGGATGATAAAAACAATGAAAAACAAATTATTTATGATTCTCCTATTATTTTCCGGTCTTTTTGCAGAACAAGGTGATTTGTTTATAATTGGTGGAGGAGAAAGACCTGTTTCGATGATAAAGTATTTGATTTCGATATCAGGATCTGAAAATAGTAATATAATAGTGATACCAAATGCAAGTGGTGATCCAGAAGATGTAGCAAAATATCAAGTAAATCAATTCCTGGAAACCGGTGCTACTCAGGCAAGTTATGTTTATGCCTTAGGTGAAATGCTGAATGCTGATTCAGTAGTACAAAAAATTGAGAAAGCAACTTGTATATTTTTTTCAGGTGGAGATCAGAGACGATTAACAAAAGAATTGTTGAATACGAAATTACTCAAAAAAATTAATGAGAAATGGCAAAATGGCTGTGTCATCTCAGGAACAAGTGCCGGTGCAGCAGTTATGAGTGAATTAATGATTACTGGTGATGAACTTAAAAACAAAGACAAGAAAAAAAGTTTTATTACTATTGAGCCGGAAAATATTCAATTGACTCAGGGTTTTGGGTTTGTTAAAAATGCAATTATAGATCAGCATTTTATAGCAAGAAAAAGACAGAATAGATTGATTTCAGTTGTTTTGGAACATTCAGAATTATTAGGAATTGGTATTGATGAATCTACTGCAATTCAGGTAAAAAATAATGGAGTATTAAAAGTTGTTGGAAAAAATAGTGTAATGATTTTCGATGCAACAAAATCGAAAAATATTACTACTGACATGAATAATAATTATTCGGCATCAAATATTAAGATGCATATTTTAACATCGGGACAATATTTTGATATGAAGAAACGAAAGATGAAATGAAGAAGTTTTCTGCACCAGATACTTATGTAATAATTTTTTTCGTTGTACTTTTGGCCTTTGGATTGAGTTGGATAATTCCACAAGGGAATTTTGAAACTAAAACAATTATATATGAACAAAATGGTAAAAAAATAGAAAAGACAGTATTGAATCCTGAATCTTTTTCCTATAAAAATGAAGGATCTGAAAATAGGGGAACTTCTTTTTTTGGGGAAGGCGGAGAACCAGGATTTTTAAATTATGTTTTTGATGGTATTGTATCCGGTGATAAATGGAGTTCTGCTGTTGGTGTAATAGCTTTTATTCTTGTTATTGGTGGAGCATTTGGGATTATTTTAAAAACCGGAGCAATTGAGACCGGAATAAATGTCTTAATCACAAAAACGAGAGGGAATGAAATTCTATTACTTCCTATAATGTTTTTTATATTTTCATTAGGTGGTGCTGTTTTTGGTATGGGTGAGGAAGCGATAGCTTTTTCTATGATTCTTATACCTATGGTTATTGCACTTGGTTATGATTCAATCACTGGAATAATGATCACATTAGTGGCAACTCAAATTGGTTTTGCCACATCATGGATGAATCCTTTTAGTGTAGGAATTGCTCAGGGTATTGCAGAAGTTCCTGTAATGTCGGGTAGTTTTTTTAGAATTATTATGTGGATTGTTTTTACAATTATTGGTATGACATACACTTTTTATTATGCACGAAAGATCAAAAAAATTCCTGATCTGTCATTATCTCATGAAAGTGATGAATATTTTAGAAATGATTTTAAGCGGCCGGAAGTTTTAAACCATAAACTATCAATTGGAGATTATCTCATATTACTGACAATATTTTTATCGATAGTATGGATTATTTATGGAGTAATGTTTAGAGGATATTATATTCCGGAAATTGCAACCCAGTTTTTTGTAATGGGATTGGTCTCAGGAATTATCGCTGTAATATTCAAACTAAATGATATGAAGATAAATGACATTGCAGAAGGATTCCGAAATGGAGCAAAAGACCTGCTTGGAGCAGCAATGATTGTAGGGATGGCAAAAGGTATTGTTATTATTCTTGGTGGAGATGATCCTGCTACTCCTTCGGTTTTAAATACAATTTTATATAATATTGGAAGTACTGTAGCAATTTTTCCTGTTGTAATTTCTGCCTGGTTTATGTATGTATTTCAATCAATATTTAATTTTTTTATTGTGTCTGGTTCTGGTCAGGCTGCTTTGACAATGCCATTAATGGCACCATTGGCAGATCTGGCAGGAGTAGAAAGACAGATTGCTGTACTTGCATTTCAACTGGGAGATGGATTTACAAATTTAATAGTTCCTACATCAGCATCTTTGATGGGATGTCTTGGAGTTGCACGTCTTAATTGGGTTCAGTGGGCAAAATTTCAATTCAAATTTCAAATATTATTATTTTTATTGGGATCGTTGTTTGTTATTGTCGGTGTCATAATAGGATTAAATTAAATGGATATTATAGAAAATAAACTCGAAAGAAGTAATTTGAAAGTTGGAATCGTTGTCACTTCGGAATCACCCTTCGATCCGTCAAAAACCGGACTTATAAGCAGGCTCAGGATGACAGAGCTTACGAAAAATGAAACTAATTTAACTTTTTACGAGTCTATCAGAGAAAAATTGGAAAAAAAACAAAAATGCTCAACCTCAACCTCAATCTTAACCTCAACCTCAATCTTAACCTCAACCTCAATCCCATCCTTTGGAGGTAAATTTGATATCTAACGAATTAACACAAAATATTAGAGATAATTATAAAATATTATCAAAAAACTTACAATTGGTTGCTGATTATTTTATTGAAAATTTTGATAAGATTCCATTCTTAAGTGTACAGGAAATTGCTAAGAAGTCCGGATCAAGTGTTGCTTCTGTTGTAAGATTTACACAAAAGATAGGCTATTCAGGTTTTGCGGAAATTCGTAATGCAATTACAGAAAATATTCAGAAACAACTTAAAACCAGGGATAAGTTTCCATTAATTCAGGAATCTGATAATGATGAAGTTAATATTCTTACAAAAGTTGCAAATCAGGATATAAAAAATATAAATGATACATTTAAAGTAATTGAAACAAAAGATTTTATAAAGGCTGTAGATCAAATTTTTGAAGCGAAGCAGGTTTATACAGCCGGTCTTGGTATATCATTTTTATTGAGTAGAATCTTGTCTTATCAACTTAATCAGGTTGGAGTGAAATCTCATGCAATGCATCATGATACATCGCCATTTTTGGAGCAGGCATTATTGCTCGATAAATCAGATTTATTAGTTGTGCTTTCTTTTCCACCATATTCCAAAGAAACAGTAGAACTTGTAAAAACTGTAAAGGCAAAAGGTGTAAAAGTCATTACTATTACTGATAAGCCGGCAGCACCAAGTACATTTCATGCTGATATTAGTTTACTGGTTAAAAGTGAAAATATGCTCTTTACAAATTCATTTGCAGCAATCTCAGTATTGATAAATGCAATTGCTACACAATGTGCGTTTCGGGATGATGATAAAGCACAAAAAATGATAGAAGCTTCTAATAAAATCCAGAAATTATTGGTTGAGAATTAGATTGTTGTGTATAAGTATCAAAACTTTTATGGAAAAATGAAAGAAAAAATATAGACAGGATTAACATGAAAAACAGGATAATAAATTGTATTTGTTAGGGGATGGTTAATCCATTATATAAATAGAGGAGAAATAATGGGAAGACGAATAATACTATTTTTATTGACAGCTTCTTATTTAATGGCTGCAAATTTCGGACGTATTAGCGGACGAATAACAGATATTAAAAGTGGTGATCCGATAATAGGAGCCAATATTATTGTCGAAAATACGAATTATGGAAATGCTTCTGATCAAAATGGACAATATTTGATTGGTCAGGTTCCACCTGGAAAATATTCTGTAAGATGTGAATATATAGGATTAACACCTATAATTGTTCATAACGTAACTGTCACATCGAACAGGATTCAGTTTGTCAATTTTGATATGACAGAAAAAACTATTGATATGGAAGAGGTCATTGTTCATGCACAGCGAAATGCCATTGAAAAGGATTTGACAGCAACAACCAGAAGTATTCAAACAGATGAAATAGAAGAAATTCCAACATCAACAGTGACAGATATTATCCGTACTCAGCCTGGAGTTGTTAGCTCAGATGGATTGCATTTTCGTGGTGGTCGTTCCGGTGAAATTGTATATATGATTGATGGAATTCCCTTAGTAAATCCATTATCATCAGAAATTAATTCCAGTGAAATGATAAACAAAGGTGCAATTGCCGAAATGCAGATGATTAGCGGAACATACAGTGCAGAATATGGTAATGCCATGAGTGGTATCATCAATATCACAACCCGTGAAGGTGGGAAAGAATTTTGCGGTGGTTTTGATGTAAAAAATTCCAAAGCAGGATTTGAATCCAATAGTCAGGATTACAACCGATCTGTTATTCGATTTAATATTAACGGACCTGTATTATCTCCAAAAACCGGATTTTTTCTTTCCGCAAATTTTGATGACAGGGATAATTATTTGCCATGGGGATATCGTACAGAAGGTAATCTGTTTTTTAAATTAACAGACAGACATATTAGTAATTTCAAAGTCTCGCTAACTGCCAATCTATCACAGGGAACTCATAAAAATTACAGTCATTCATGGAAAAATATTCCGGATATGTATTGGTCTGAACCTCGTTCTGATACTAAAATGTTAAGTTTAGGAATAACACATACATTATCAGCAAATATGTTTTATACTCTGTCAATGTTCTATTCGCAATATCATTATGATAGTGGTGATTTTGATTATAATGATTTGAAGCCTGATTACAGTCGTGATGCAAATAAGGAATTTTACACCAAAAATTATCTTTCATCCTATACTGAGAATGAACAAAGTACAATGGGAGTAAAAAGTGATCTTGTATGGTATTTAAATAAGTATAATGAAATTAAAACAGGACTAATTGCAAAATTGCATTCTATTGACAGATTTTATGTCAATTCACCTTATTATGATGATGTTTTGCTTGATGACTATAAAGTAGAGCCAACAGAACTTGGTATGTATGTCCAGAATAAAATTAATTTTTCATCAATTATTTTAAGTGCAGGTTTACGTTTTGATATGCATAATCCTAATACTGATTATTGGGAAAATCCGTATTTTACAGAAGATTCTTCCAGGACAGTGAAATCAGCAGAAATTCATACTCAAATCAGTCCAAGACTCGGTATTAGTTATCCTGTTACAGATCAGACTGTTTTTCATTTTGGATATGGTCATTATTTTCAACGTCCTGATTATCAATATATTTACAAGGCATTGTCAAATCGTACTTCTGATGTTCTCTATGATGTAAATAATGATGGAAGTAGTGATTACCGCGATAATGTATTGATGAATTTAAAATCAGGTAATGGTCGTTTCGGAAATCCAGATTTGAAACCGGAAAAAACTATTGCCTATGAGTTTGGTGTCAGTCAGCAGTTATTTGAAGATTATATTTTTGATATAACAGTATATAGTAAACAAATCACAAATCTACTTGGAGCCAGAACATATTTTGCTCTTGATGAACCTAATTACTGGGAAACCTTTTCTTTACATATCAATGAAGATTTTGCTTACAATAATGGTTTTGAAATTCAATTGCGTAAAAAACAAGGAAAATACTGGACAGGTGAATTGAATTATACTTATGCTGTAGCAGAAGGAAGTAGTTCCGGTCCGTTGGAGAGAGTTGGCAGTGAAGAAGAAAATCGTCAAACGCTGAAATTTTTCCCATTAAATTTTGATCAAAGACATACTGTTAATGGAAGAGTTACTCACCGTTTCGGAAAATTCAAAACAACATTACTTGGACAATGGGGAAGTGGATTGCCATATACAAAGGAAATGAGAGCCGCAACTGATCCTTATGAACTTAATAATGGTAAAATTGATTCAAACTGGTATCTGGATTTGAAAATGAATTACAAAATGAAAATTGGCAAAATTCATATTACTCCCTATCTTGAAGTTTATAATTTAACTGATATGAAAAACATATTATATGTTTACTCCAGAACAGGAAAACCTGATTATTCCAATAGTGGCAGAACAGCAGAATATGATAAAAATCCACTTAATTGGGGAAGACCAAGAATTATTTATCTCGGAATTAACATTGGATTTTAATAAGAAGGTAGTGTCATCCGTCAGTTGGCGGATATGGGAAAAATATTAATCATAAAAGAACTCTATGAAGAAATGAAAGAAAAAATATAGACAGGATTAACATGATAAACAGGATAATAAAATAG
>JAOZSG010000130.1 GCA_029939785.1 Fidelibacterota bacterium
AATGTATTTTGAAAGATATTTTAAAATTTCGTTTTCCATTTACTTAATCTTTTCTTGGGTTATTCATAATGACGCACAACGATTGTATATAGTTATTGTTCTTATACCACCAAATTGGAGGAATAAGAACAATTGTTTATATTTTTCTTTTATCATTAATAATAGTTCCTTATTCAAAAAAATCACCCATTGGATTTTTTATTTTATCAAATGCTTTTTGGGACACATGCGTATAGATTTCTTCAAAATATTTTCCAGATCAATTTCTCTACTTTACACATAACTTTATAATAAGTCCATTGGATCAATATCAATTGATATTTTTGCTTGCCGACTTAAACGTTGATATTCTTTAGATGAAATAAAGTTGTTTAACAAATTCCGAAGATTATTTCCAAAAGGATCAGAGTCCTTTCTTGATTTTAATAATGTAAAATATCTATATCTATTTTTAATTTTTTCTATTGGTGCAGGTGCTGGCCCTAAAATTTGAATTTGTGAATTGGAATGATTTTTTAAAAAACTTGTTGTATCTTTGGCCGTTTTTGTTGTTTTTTTTAAATCAATATCAGAAAAGATAATAATTGCAATTCTTGCGAAAGGAGGATAACTACCTTGATTTCTTTCGCTATATTCATGGTTTATAAATTTTACAATATCCTTTTGGATTGCACATTTTACAGTAAAATCCTCGGGATTATAGGATTGAATAACAATTTCACCGGGAATTTCACCTCTACCGGTACGACCGGAAACTTGATAAAGTAGCTGAAAAACACGTTCTCTTGCTCTAAAATCCGGCAAATACAGTCCAATATCAGCATTCATAATTCCTACAAGAGCAATATTAGGAAAATCAAGTCCTTTTGCTATCATTTGAGTACCAATTAGAATTTGGATTTTATTATCTTCAAAATCTTTCATCGTTTTTTGAGAGTACCCTTTTTTACGGGTTGTATCAATATCCATTCTAGCCGTTATTGCTTCTGGAAAGTGGGTTTTTAAAATTTGTTCTACTTTTTGTGTTCCAAATCCAGGAAAAAGAAATTCTGAATTTCCACATTTCGGACAAACTTCAGGAAGATTAGTCGTAAACTCACAATAATGACACATTATCTTGTTAATATTTTTATGGTAAGTAAGAGATATATCACAATTTTTGCAATGTGGAGTCCATCCACAACTTTGACATAAAATAACGTTTGAATATCCACGTCTATTTTGTAGGAGTAATATTTGTTGTTGAAGTTCTAATTTTTCCTGAATTTTATCAAGTAATAATTGAGTAAAGGGAATATCAGGATTGTTTCTGTCTTTAAAAACTTTTTTGAGATCAACTATATGAATTAATGGTGTAACTGTATTGGAAAATCGATTTGGCAGTTCTAATTTTTCAAGTTTGTTGAATATGATATTGTAATGTGATTCTAAACTGGGAGTAGCAGAGCCGAGAACTACGGCTGCGTTACTTTCTCTTCCTCTAATTAAAGCAGCATCTCTAGCATGATATTTTGGGTCAATACCTTTTTGTTTAAAAGATGAATCATGCTCTTCATCAACAACAATTAATCCAAGATTTTTAGCAGGTAAAAACAGAGCACTCCTTGCACCAATAATTATTTTAATATTTCCGGATGCTACATTTTGCCAAATACGCGATCTCTGTGCTTTTGAAAGATTACTATGCCATATCGCAACATTATCTCCAAATTCTCCCCGAAATCTACTTGCGAGATGTGTAGTAAGTGTGATTTCAGGAACTAAGATAATGCTACTTTTATTAAGTACCATTACCTCATTAATCAATTTTAAATAAATTTCAGTCTTTCCACTACCTGTCACTCCATAAAGAAGAAAACCTTTATATTTTGCACTTTGAATTGTTTCGTTAATTTTTTTAAAAGCATTTAATTGGTAGTTATTTAATAATACTGATTTATTTCGTACTGTAAAATTTTGCCACATATCATTCAAAGTGATATCGTTAATTGTAATGTTAATAATTTTCTTGTCTTCCAATATGTTTAAAGCAGAAAAGGAAAAATCAGATTTGTTTGTGATATATTTATGTTTTTGTAAATGCTTAATGATTTGCCATTGCTTTTTTGCCCGAATTGAAACTATTGATCCGGATGGTGATTCTGTTTTATATTTATCGGATAATTCAATGATTGTTTGTTTGACAGCTTTAGTATTTGGAATAAAGTATTTTGAAATTTCAGAGATAAATCCATTTTTTTTTAAAAATAAAATTCCTGTATGCAAATAATTTTTTTCAAAAATGTGTTTTAAATCATTGAATTTAATATGCTCGTCTAAATTAATTTTTTGATAAATATCGTTGAACTTGACAGGATTATGTGGTTTTTTTAAACTTGAGATTATTCTATTATTTTGTAGTCGATATTCAGTTGGGATTGCTGATTCAAGGACTTTTCCCAAAGGAGCTAAGTAATATCGTGATATAATTTGTAAAAATGAAAAAAGTTCTAATGGAATTAATGGACTAATATCTATAATTTCATCAATATTTAGTGGTTTAAAATTACTTGGTTTGTTAGTATGAATATTTACGATAAAACCAATTCTTGAATTATTTCTAAGTTTTGCGGCTACACGTTGTCCGGGATATAAATTACATTCTATTATATCCGGGACTTTATAGGTAAAATGTTGTCTTAATGAATTGGGGAAAACAATATCAATAAATTTTTCATTTTTTTTCATAGAATAATTTATCGATATGATGAAACAGTATAAAGGAATTAATAATATTTATTTAATAAAAATTATGTGGAATATTAATTATAGTTAATGTAAATTCGCCCGATTTTTTGATAATAACAATAGTTTAGGTAGAAATTATAGGTAGTGTCAAAAGTTATATAAAAAAATGAAAGAACTATTAATCACGAATAAAAATTAAATTATTAAATATTAGTGTTCATTTATGTGTATTAGTGGTAAAAAAATGCAGGAAATATTATGATAAATCAAAACAACTTAAAAAAAATAATTTTTGACTATACTTTTATTGCTATTGGATCAGTAATAATGTCACTTGGACTTATTATGTTTTTGGTTCCGTTAAAAATTGCACCTGGAGGTGTAAGTGGACTTGGAGTAGTACTTTATCATTTGTTTAAATTTCCTATTGGAGTATCAATGCTTATCATGAATATTCCATTATTTTTTTTAGGAATAAAAGAATTCGGTACAAAATTTGGTCCCAGAACTTTTTTTTCATTTTCGCTTGTATCAATAACTACTGATTTTTTTGATAAAGTTATGCATGTCGAAGCGGCAACGTCTGATCCTTTGCTTGCATCTATCTTCGGTGGTATTATTTTGGGTTTAGGTCTTGGAATTGTATTTAAATTCAAAGGAACAACCGGAGGAAGTGATATTGTTGGACAACTTATTAATAAACACACCAATATGTCTGTGGGAACTGGTATAATGTCAGTTGATTTTTTTATTATAAGTATTGCTGGTATTGCGTTTCAAAATATTAATCTTGCTCTTTATGGTTTTATAAGTCTTTATTTTAGTAGTAAAATAATTGATGTTGTTATTGATGGATTTGATTACGCAAGAGGTTTTTATATAATTAGCGAGAAACAGGATGAAATTATGAGAGCTATCAACAAAAAAATGGATAGAAGCGGTACTGTCTTATCGGGCAAAGGTATTTATTCCGGTACAAAAAGAGATATTCTGTTTGCTGTCGTGACACGAAAAGAGGATGCGAAATTAAAAGAAATAGTCAAAAATATTGATCCATTAGCATTTGTTGTGATTGCTAATATACATGAAGTTGTAGGTAATGGTTTTCGAACCAGGTATTAATTAAGTTATCTTGATAGTTAAAACCGGACAAGAGACATGACGGACTAATTTTTCAGCGACAGATCCAAAAATAAGATGTTTTAAAGATGAATGACCATGAGTGGAACACACTAAAAGATCGATTTGATTGTTTTTGACATGTTCAATAATCTCATGTGCGGGATCACCTGTAATTATTATTGAATGAACAATAATACTATCAGGTATATTTTCACTAATAGTCCTTTTCATGGTATCCAAAGAACTGTTTTGTAATTCATCGTGGTACTTTGCCACATCTATTGTCATTGGTTGTGGAGTCGTTGGTACAATTGGGAAAGGCGTAATTACATGTATCAACTCTAATTCTGCAGCAAATTTCTCTGCCATTTCACAAGCACTTTTTAATGCCCTAATTGAATGATCACTAAAATCTAAAGGACAAAGAATTTTTTTAAGTGGTAACATAAGAAAACTCCTTTCTTGTGTGTGTTTTGAGAAAAATTTATTAATATATAAAAATTAGTGAAATTTTTGAAAATATCAAAATATTGAAAAAAAAAGGGCAGGATTTCTCCTGCCCAAGGTAAAGAATAACTGTTTTATTGTTATCGACCGACTATTGATAACACTACTTGTGAGCTTACATTCGCCTGCGTAAATGATGACACAGCCGTCTGTTGCATTATCTGAAGTTTCATGACTTCCATTTGTTCTTTTGCAAAATCAGCATCCTCAACAGAACTTCTTACTGCTTCGGTGTTTGTTGCAGCCACTGATAATGTGTTTTCTTTGGCTGATAAACGAGCTTTATATTCACCAATATCCTGTAAAGCACCTGCTAAACTATCAATTGCAGTTGATGTCGTAGCTATTGCAGCACTTGCACCACCTGCAGTTGTAAGGTCGATACTACTAATAGTAGTACCTGCCATAGATGAAGAATCAGCTAATTGTAAACTTACAGCAAGTTCATCACTTGCACCTTCTCCAGTATGAAAACTTCCGGCATAACCACCATCTAACAAATTATCACCATTAAATGTAGTTTCATCTTTAATAGCATCAATTTCATTTAATAGAGCAGTTACCTGTTCATTAATTGCAGTTCTTTGATCTGTAGATAATGAATAATCAGCTGCCTGAGTGGCTTTTTCTTTAATTGTCTGTAAAAGAGACAATTGATTTTGATATCCGCCTTCAGCCACATTTAAAATGTTTTTTGCATTGCTTACATTAGTAAGAGCAACATCTAATCCTCTTTTTCTTCTTTCCAGACCGGTTGCTAAAGCAAAACCTGCTGGATCTTCTTCAGTGGAATTAATTCTTTTACCTGTAGATAAACGACGTTGATGCATTGCCATGTTCGTATTGATATTGTTTAGCGATGTCAAAGTCTCCATTGCCCTAATGTTAGCATTAATTCTTGTCAAACTCATTATTACCTCCTTGTTTTAAAGAGCATCCATGCCCCACATTATTTTTAGTCGATTTTCTTATTTCAATTATCATCTGCTAAAAATATCGGTAAAATGTTTTTACAATTAATTTTTTTTAGTTAAAATAAAATGGGCTTAAAAAATTAAACAAAAATAATAAACAATAATATAAATACAATAATAAAATGTTATCAAATAATAAAATAATATAAATATAATAAGAAATAATATATAATCAATAGAATTGGTTTGGATTAAATAAAATTATGTTAAAAACATAAATAATAATAAAAAATCAACTAAGATAATGGTAAATAGTGTGTATTAATAATAGATCGCCTATTTTAACTATATTTGTATAAAAAAAGATAGTTTTAGATAAATAGATGAACAAAATTAATTCATACAAATAGATTAGTCAATTGAATTTAAATTTTTCAAATAATTATCTGAAAGATGTCTCAAAAATATGCCTTTTAATCAGGTTATCTATATATTAATTTCATTAATAATTTTTTACGATACTTGATATTAAAAATAGTTTTGAAGAAACCAATGAATCATCGAATTATTTATGCCCTATTATCATTATTATTAGTAAACAATGTAATATTTGCAAAGGAAAAACAAAATATCACCCTACAACAATTATACAAAGATAATACCTTTGCAATTAAGGATATTGAAGGTTTAAAATCCATGAAGGATGGTGAACACTTTACATCGTTCAATGAAAATAAAACACAAATTATCAAATATTCATATAAAACAGGAGAATCAGTTGATACATTATTAAACATAAAAAAAATGGAAAATATAGAACTTGAAGAGATTCAGGATTATTCTCTTAGC
This sequence comes from Fidelibacterota bacterium, assembly GCA_029939785.1. Lineage (GTDB taxonomy): Bacteria > Fidelibacterota > UBA2242 > UBA2242 > JAFGTP01 > JAOZSG01. Next base: position 6,120 of record JAOZSG010000130.1, read on the forward strand.
AATGATGAACAGAAGATTTTATTTTATACAAACCGGGAAAGAATTTATAGACATTCTTTTTTCGCTGATTATTTTGTGTGGAATATTAAAACAAATAAATTAGTCGCACTTACAAAAAAAGATAAAATAAGAATTGCATCTCTATCGCCTGATGGTAATAATGGTTCATATATCTTTAAGAATAATATTTATATAAAAAATTTAAATACAGGAAAAGAAAAACAAATTACATTTGATGGGAAATATAATAAAATTCAAAATGGAACACCAGATTGGGTATATGAAGAAGAGTTTGGGTTTATTAAAGCATATCAATGGTCTCCGGATAGTAAAAATATTGCTTATATTAAGTTTGATGAAAATGACACTCCAATGTTTAACATGACTCTTTTCCAAGGAACCAATCCGGTTTTGGATAAAAACAAATTATATCCAGAGAACTATACTTTTAAATACCCTAAACCTGGTGAGACAAATTCAATCGTTACTGTTAATGTTTTTAATCTTGAAAAAGATCAAACAAAAACCATGAAAATCGGCAAGGATAAAGAACAATATATTCCAAGAATAAAATGGATGAAAAATTCTGAAAAACTGGCAATAATGCGACTTAACAGACATCAAAATAAATTTGAGATTTTATTGGCAAATCCCGCAAATGGAAAATCAAAAGTTATTTACAAAGATAAAGAGAAGGAGTATATAGATGAAAATATTTATGATTCTTTTGTATTATTGGAGGATAACAAACATTTTATAATTATGAGTGAAAAGTCGGGTTTTAATCATCTTTACCTGCATAATTTAAAGGGGAAAGAAATTACAGCTCTTACAAAAGGTAATTTTGATGTTAGAAGTTTTTACGGGTATGATGATATAGACAAAATATATTATACTGCTTATGATAATTCACCATTGAATACTGCTTTATATTCTGTTGATTTGAATGGTGATAATTTACAAAAACTCTCTCAAAATACCGGTCAAAATAGTGCAAAATTTGCAAATACTTTTAAATATTACATTAATTATTTTGATAATTCTAAAACTCCAAAACTGATAACTCTTCATCATAATTCTGGAGAACTGATTCGTACTCTGGAAGATAACATCGGTGTCATTGATTCACTTAAAAAATATAATTTTAATGAAAAGGAATTTTTCTCATTTAAAACATCTGAAAATATTGAATTAAATGGCTGGATGATTAAGCCGATTAATTTTGATCCAAATGAAAAATACCCAGTACTAATTTATCAATACAGTGGACCGGGTTCTCAAAGTGTAAAAAATAGTTGGAGTTGCGATATGTATCAATATTTAACATCACAAGGGTATATTATTGCAAGCGTTGACGGTCGTGGAACTGGTGGCCGTGGAGAATATTTTAAAAAAAAGACTTATTTAGAAATTGGAAAATATGAAACTATTGATATGGTAGAATCGGCCAAATATTTGCAAAGCCTTACTTATGTTGATGGAGATAGAATTGGAATATGGGGCTGGTCATACGGTGGTTATATTACTCTGCTTTGCATGGAAAAAGGTGATGGCATTTTTAAAGCAGGAGTTGCTGTTGCACCTGTAACCAATTGGAGATTTTATGACAGTATATACACTGAAAGATTTATGAGAACTCCACAGGAAAATCCATCAGGTTATGATGATAATTCACCTCTGTTTTTTGCTGACCAATTCCAGGGAAAGTTGCTGATTTGTCATGGTTCTGCTGATGATAATGTTCATATGCAAAATACTATGGAATATATTGAAAAACTGGTGCAGGCTGATAAGCAGTTTGATATGATGATCTATACTAATAGAAATCATTCAATTTATGGTGGAAACACAAAGTATCATTTACGAAAAAAGATATGTGATTTTATAATCAATAATTTATAAACGTAATTACTTTAAGAAATCAATACAGATTAACAATTATGGATTTTTCGCTTAAAACAAAATGACTTGCATCAGGTAATACACAAAGTTGTGACGTCTTTATCAATTATTTGGTTAACATTAATGCACATACTCAAGTTCAGCAACAAAATGACGAAGACTACTTTCTCCTTTTGCAATAATTTTCATTCCTTTGCATTTTTTTCTATAATCATAAATTTCTTTGATAGATTCTGCAACATATCTGATGTGAGAATTAGTATAAACTCGTCGTGGTAAAGCTAATCGTACAAGATCAAGATCCGGATAAATAATTTCACCTGTATCTTTATTTGGTATTGCAAACATAAAGCTACCAATTTCTACACTTCGAATTCCGGCATGTTTATACATTTCTACTACAAGAGATTGACCGGGGAAATGTTTTTGTGGTATGTGATCGAAAAATTCCCGGGCATTTATATAGACTGCATGTCCACCTGTAGGACGTAAAAAAGGTATTCCATACTCTTCAAGCAGCTCACCAAGAAATCGCACTTGTCCAATGCGATATTCCAAATAATCTTCTTCTAATACTTCTTTGAAACCCCTGGCAAGTACTTCCAGATCACGACCCGCCAATCCACCGTATGTCAGATAGCCTTCCCTTAGAATGAGTTTTTCTTTTAGAATATCTGCTAATGCGTCATTATTAACTGCTAAAAAACCACCTATATTAGCAAGACCATCTTTTTTTGCACTCATGGTTGCACCATCTACATATGAGAACATTTCCTGAGCAATTTCTTTAACTGTTTTATTTTTATACCCCTTCTCTCTGATTTTAATAAAATAGGCATTTTCAGCA
>JAOZSG010000131.1 GCA_029939785.1 Fidelibacterota bacterium
TAATAAGCATTGACAATAGGCATACAATAAATTAATATATAGACATGAAATATTTTGATTGGAATGAAGAAAAAAATCAAAAATTAAAAAGAGAACGAAATATTTCATTTGAGGAAATTGCAAATTATTTACACGAAGAAAAATTTTTAGATAAAATTGATAATCCGAATAAAAAAAATATCCAAATCAATCTATTTTTATTATTGAACATGAAAATTATGTTTATCTAATTCCTTTTGTTGAAGATGATAAGAAAGTTTTTCTAAAAACGATTATTCCTAGTAGTAATGCAACAAAGAAATATTTGAGGAGAAATATAAATGAATAAATATACAGAATACGAAGAAGATATTATTAAATCTTTTGAAAATGATGAGTGGATTTCTTCACCTAATATTGAAAGTGATAAAAAGAAATACAGTCTAATAGCCAGAAATACAATTCTAAAAAATAAACGAATAAATATAAGAATATCTGAAAGAGATTTGATAAAATTAAAATCAAAATCAGTTGAAGAGGGATTACCATATCAAACAATGGTTACAAGTATACTACATAAATATTTATCAGGTAAATTAATTGAACGAAATTTGACACACATAAAATAAAAAAAATATCAAATATTTCTATAAATCAAAATATAATTAAATTATAAGATGACAAAGAAAATATTATAAAAGGCTATAACAATCGCGTGCACTCTGGCGGCTGGAGCTGTCTTTTGTTTGAGATTTTGGTGATATTTTGATGATTTTTAGACAATATAAAAAAGATTCAGATTTATGTTCGCCGACAGGTGACGCTGAGTCCGTTCTCATACAGTCGAAACATTAATTAAAATCACAAAAAAAATCAAATTGGCCAGTCTATATTATGTACACTCTATAGAGATCCAATCCAACAAAACACCTCATAAACTAATAATAATCAGTCTATTGAACCAAAGATCATTAAACTACAAGTCAAAACAAATAACTTGTAATAATGTAATTTATATTTACAAAAAATCTATACGACAACATATGATAACACACTAGTCAACAAAACAAAAATACTGTTTTTTAATAATTTATAAAAATAAATCAAAATACTTCTCATAAAAATAACTGTAATTAAATATTTTAATTTTGTTGAGATAAAAATTTGATTAAACTAACGCAACGAAATAAGGGAGAGCAAATAAATGAATATAAATGAAAACCGTTATGATAAAATGAGATACAACCGATGTGGAAATAGTGGAATTAAATTACCTGCAATCTCTCTGGGACTTTGGCAAAATTTCGGTGGATATGATACGTTTGAAAATGCAAAAAAATTAATTTTCACGGCTTTCAACCTTGGTATAACACATTTTGATCTGGCAAATAATTACGGTCCTCCTCCTGGATCTGCGGAATTAACCTTTGGTAAAATCATAAAAGATCACTTGTTTAATTATAGAGATGAAATGCTTATTTCATCCAAAGCAGGATATGATATGTGGTCTGGTCCTTATGGTGAATGGGGAAGTCGAAAACACCTTATATCCAGTATAGATCAGTCGTTAAAACGCTTAAACCTTGATTATGTTGATATTTTTTATTCCCATCGTTTTGATCCGAATACACCACTAGAAGAGACAATGGGAGCACTGGATCAAATAGTTCGATCCGGAAAAGCTCTTTATGCTGGTATTTCTAATTATAAACCTGAACAAACTATACGGGCATTAAAAATACTAAATGATTTAGGTACACCCTGTTTAATTCATCAACCTCGGTATTCCATGTACGATAGATGGATAGAAGATGGATTGACAGATTTATTAGCAAAAGAAAATGTTGGAGCAATTGTATTTTCTCCATTATCTCAGGGGCTTTTAACAGATAAATATCTAAAAGAAATACCAATCAATTCCAGAGCAGGTAAAAAACACGGTTTCCTTCAAAAAAATCAGGTTACGCAGGAATTCATAAATAAATCAAAAAAATTAAATGAAATAGCCATAACAAGAAATCAGTCTCTGGCACAGATGGCAATTTCATGGGTTTTACGTAATCCCATTATTACATCAGCTTTAATAGGTGCGAGTAGTATCAACCAAATTCAAGAGAACGTTAAAGCACTCAATAATTTGGCTTTTTCTAAAGACGAATTAAACAAAATTGAAAAAATATTAACAAGTTAAAACAACATAAGATGAATAGTAAAATAGATATTACAATAATTGAATATGTTGGTATTGATACTAACATAAATCTCCATCAGGATGGATAGAAATGCTGCACATAATAGTGATTTTTATCATTTCATTTTTTGATTAAATATAATATTACTGATTCAATTCAGTTCATTTATATTGGTTAGGAAATAAAACCAATCTTTTTTGTAATATTTCTAAGAATTTCGTACATTCGGATTATTAAAAATTGAAAATAATATTATAAGGAAATTTAAATATGGCTGAAACAATTGACGAAATTACAATTGATTACGAAGAAGATGGTATAAAATTAGTTAAAGAAATTAACAAAGAAGTTCTTTCTAAAGGAGCATGGACTACGATTATGTTCCGATACAAACAATGGAATAAAGCTACAGAAGACTATAGTGAAGATAAATATACAATACGTCGTTATAGAAAACTTCACGGGAGTTACTCTGCACAATCAAAATTTAATATTTCCAGTGCAAAGCAAGGTCAAAAAATTATTGACACTCTTCAAACCTGGATTAAAGATACTGCATAATTTATAAGTTACATTAACAACCTTTAAAAGACCGGATTTTAAATTCTGGTCTTTTATTATTTTAAAATAGGAAAATAGAAAATTAATATGAGAAAAGAAAATATAAGAAACATTGCAATTATTGCCCATGTTGATCATGGAAAAACTACACTTGTTGATGGTATGTTAAAACAAAGTGGTACTTTTCACCAAAGACAACATGTAGATGATCGTGTTATGGATAATATGGATCTCGAAAAGGAACGTGGAATTACGATCAATGCGAAAAATACTGCTATCCAGTTTCAAAATTATAAAATAAATATTGTAGATACTCCCGGTCACGCTGATTTTGGTGGTGAAGTTGAGAGAAGTCTAAATATGGTTGACGGTGCACTCCTGCTAGTTGATTCTAGTGAAGGCCCTCTTCCTCAAACAAGATTTGTACTAAAAAAAGCACTAAAAAAAGAACTTCCAATTATACTTGTAATCAATAAAATTGATAGAAAAGATGCCAGGATAGAAGAAGTAATGAATGAAGTTTATGACCTTTTCATTGATCTGGATGCAAATGATGAACAAATTGAATTCCCAATACTTTATACCCAAGCAAAAATCGGAGAAGCCCATCGAGAACTTGATGATGGGTCAAAAGATCTTATGCCATTATTTGAAACAATAATTGAAAAAATTAAGGGGCCGATTGCTGATGATAATACAAAGGCACAATTTTTAATCACGAATCTTGATTATGATTCATATGTAGGTCAAATTGGTGTTGGTAGATTGCAAAATGGTGTATTAGAAATGAATAAAAAATATTCATTATGCAAGGAAGATTCAATAATTCCTAATAATAAATTCACTGCATTATATACGTTTAAAGGGTTAGGCAAAATTTCGGTTGATAAAGTTGAATCTGGAGATATTGTTGCTGTTGCCGGACTTAAAGGAATGAAAATTGGTGATACAATTTCATCAAATGAAGAACCTAAACCTTTACCAAGAATTATAATCGATAAACCAACAGTTTCCATGATGTTTTATGTAAATAATTGTCCATTTGCTGACGAAGGAAAATTCCTAACCAGTAGAAATTTAAAAGATCGTTTGGAAAGAGAAATTATGAATAATGTTGCTCTGAATGTTGACCCTCATCCAACTAGGACAGATTGCTTTAAGGTTTCCGGTCGAGGTGAACTCCAGATGGCCATTTTAATCGAAACTATGCGTCGTGAAGGATTTTCATTAATGGTTTCAAAACCAGAGGTTATTATTCAAAAAGTTGACGGAAAAACCATGGAACCTGTTGAACGGGTTTTTATTGATGTTCCTGAAGAATTTGTAGGAACTGTTACAGAAAAATTGTCAAATAGAAAAGGTCGTATGACTAATATGATCAACAATGGTTATGGAAGAGTTGACATTGAATTTATTGTCCCTACTCGTGGTTTGATAGGATTCCGAAGTCAATTTCTTACTGATACAAAAGGTACAGGAATTATGAACACCTTATTTGAAGAATATCAGGCCTGGTTTGGTGATATTCCTCATAGAACAACAGGTGCCTTGATCGCTGATAGATCTGGCAAAGTTACTGGATATGCTTGCATGGCAATGGCAGACAGAGGTGAACTCTTTGTTTCTCCTGGAACAATTGTCTATACCGGAATGGTTATCGGTGAGCGTAACAGACCAAATGATCTTGAAGTAAATATCGTTAGGGAGAAGAAACTTACAAATATGAGAGCCGCCGCTGCTGATGCAACAGTAACAATTCGTCCACCAAGACCCTTATCTCTTGACCAATGTATTGAATTTATTTCTGAAGATGAACTTGTAGAAGTGACTCCACAAAATATACGTCTCAGAAAAATGATCATGGATGCAACTCAAAGGAAAATTTCAAATAAAAGAATAAAATAACATGTTAAAAAAAGAGATAAAAGTGACAGATATAATATTTTGGTGATGACATGGCAGACTGTTGAGGTTGAACTTGATCCGCAAGAAGGAGTCAGAGCAGAAGCCGGTGCAATGATGTGATATAGAAATGCAAACAAGTACCGGTGGTGGTATGTTTAAAGGGTTCAAAAAGGATGTGTTTACAGGAGAAAGTTCTTTTATCACAACCTTTCTTAATAATGGTCATAGTAAAAAACATGTCGCTTTTGAAAAGTGATATAAATTTTATTGGTGGATTTAAAAATGCTCTTTTGGGTGCAGAAGGTATGTTTCTCGCAAACTTAACCGGTCCTGGATTAGTTTACCTTCAGAGTTTACCTTTTTCAAGATTAGCAGATAGAATTATAGCAGCATATAGATTTCAATCAAGAGGTGAAAGCAAAGGATTAGCAGGAATAGGTGGAGATATTCTTGAAAATATTCTTCAGGGAGATAGATAGTTTTCATGAAGTTCAATATTCGAGTTAAGAATACGTAGTAAGCTAGACTTGAGAATTAAACCGGAGTGCTAATCGGTGATTAGTTGAACACAATGAAACTCAGAAAAACATTAGCCTCAACCTATTTTCAGCGAAGCCAAATAGGTTTCAGGCGGATACAAAGCACTGATTCTATTTCAGAAGCAACATTTTTTGAGTTGCAACTTTGTCACCTTGCTCTAATAATAAGAAGTAAATACCACTTGCCGCAAAAGTACCAAATTCATTTCGTCCATCCCATTGAAACAAATGAATTCCTTTTGTATAATTTTGAAAATTGAAACTTTTTACTCTTTCACCAAGAATATTAAAAAGTTTTAAACTTGCTCTTTCATCATTTTGTTGCAATCTGACTCGAATATTTGTATAAACATCATCCGTTGGACAAAAAGGATTTGGAGCTGGTACTAATATCTCTAGTTTTTCAATTATTGAATTAAGTTCACCATTATAAATAAAAGACTTCCGTAATGTATCTAATCCGTTAAAAAAGGATATTTCAAATTCTTTAGAAATTACTGAAGTTGTATCAATAAATAGATCAACAACTACTGTGTCATCAACTGCTACATAACCTTCAGCAGGAAATACACCAAGAAATTCCGGATAATTAAAAATTGAATAATATCCATTCCCCTGCCCTATATTAAAAACTTCCATATTAAGTTTTTTTTGGTCGCCAAAAAAATTGGGAGTAAAAAATGCTGTTTGGTTTGACTGCATATTTTTTTTGAGAACAGAAATATAGACAGAATCTATTCCATCATTAGAATTAATAACAATAAAATCCTCAAAAATACCAGGGTTTAATCCTATAGTATCTACACTACAAATTAATTCATCTACACCTGTCCCAATTTTTCCGGAAAGTCTATTTATACTTACCCAATCAGGATTACTTTGTACATACCAATTTAGAATCTCAGTTCCATTATTTCTTATTTTAATCTTTTGTATAATATTTCCATTCCATATAAATATAGAATCCGGAGTGAGTATCATCTCAGATTCTCTAAATACATTTTTCTGAATAATTGCACGAATTGACCAATCACCTGTTAGAGTCTGATTGTCACTATTAGTAAAATTACTTAAATCACTGAAACCATTACCATTATCAAGATATGCTCTACCTTGCCCCTGACCTGTATTACTATACCCTATACTTAGTTGTGATGACTCACTTTCCAGAGCAATAGTCACAAAATTTATTCCATCCAGATCAATAGATTCAGGAAGTGTATATCTTGTCCATTCACCATAATTTGGTATAATCCCTGAAAAAACATTTATTGGTGCACCTCTTAATAAACCATATATTTTTACTGAAACCGGAGATGTATCATTCATATTAAATTTTACTGCTGTTAATTTAACATCTTCACCCTGTATTGGAAATGTCTCAGCTGCCATATATCCGCCAATATTTAGATAAAAAGCAATGGAATCACCATCAAAACTAAGTTCCTCTTCATCAACTCCACCAATTCCCTCCGCAGAATGAGAATAAGATAAAGAATTTGAATTATTCTTCATCGATGTCCAGCTTAGAATTAGACTTAGTTTACTATAAGTGCTACCGAAATCAGGATCATCCAGAACATAATTTGTTTCACCTGAATCCAAAATTTTAATTTCCGCATCCTCAAAATGTTTAATGACTACGAGGTTAAAGTTATTATCCTGTTGAAAATTCATATCCAATTCTATAGAATTTCCCGAATAAAATTGTACATATTCTGCTGCCGTAGGCTTAAGTTCACCATTTACTATTCCATCAGTAAAGTTTGGATAAAAATGCTCCGAATTAATTTCCGGTAATGTAGCACCATAATAACTATATCTGCCATCAAGTAACGATTGATCATTAATAAGATTTGCGATAAACCAATCCTGAAGTAACTGCTCTTTTTTTTCAGAAAAACCAAGTTTTGTGAGACATTCTTCATAACTGTCGAGTGAATTAGCACTTGACCTGAGAACTTCTTTTAACATGTTAATTCCAAATCTTTTGTAAATATAAAATGTCCAGAGCCCTACTTTTGAATAATCTTGTATAGTTCCATCAAAAATATTTAACTTCCTGTTAGTATCATTTAAGAATGTACCAAATGAATGAGATTCATAACCTAATAATATCGGAATAAGTTCAGAAAATCCCTCGTTTAACCATGTGCTTTCATCAGAATCATAATTGTAATGTATTAAATGTTGAAGTTCATGAGCGACAATACCAAGAGTGTATCCAGCAGTCATATCACCGGGATTTGTATCGATGTAAATTATATCACTATAATTTCCTTGTGATATTCTTTGATCGATAGGGTCAAAATAACCGGCTACATAAGTATCTGATACTCCAGATTCATAATCATCGCGAACATCAATCAAAAGGACATACAGTTTTCCATTACTATCTACATCAGGTATATCACCAAATATTTCAATAGCATTAGTTAAAATTCCTTTATCAGGATCTATTGAGCCATTTGGAGTGTGATAAAGAAGAGAATTAACCACGTCTAAAACACTATTATCAGTTATTCTATTTTCATCATACTCAGTAGTTTCACCGAATATGACAATAGTATCATTTTCATATAATTTATAAAATTCGACTTCTATTAATTCAATTTTTGAAGAATGAAGGTTTTTACGTAAATAAAAAGTAGTATCACCTACACTAAGTTTTGCTAATCTATTTATAATCTTAATATTATCTATGTTTTCTCGTAGTTGATATGGAGCAGGAACAGCACGAGGTTGTTTATGAATTTGTTGTCCAAATATATTGGATATTGTGAGTAAAAGATATATTAATATTCGATATTTATTCATTATTTATTTTGATAAAGTGTGTCTTTCATTTACAGGTTCTCGAGTCATTAATTCCCGTAATGCTTCTCGCGGGTCTTTACCTTTAAACAAAACAGTGTAGATTTGTTCCGAAATTGGCATCAAAACATTATGTTTTTTCATAAGTTGATGTACTGTATGTGACGTATGGACACCTTCTGCAATCATAGACATTCCATCAAGAACATTATTTAATTTTCGCCCTTTTCCAATTTCTTCACCTACATATCTGTTGCGACTATGTTTACTATTACATGTTACAATTAAATCACCAACTCCAGATAAACCTGCAAATGTCTGTTCATTTGCACCGAGTTTCATTCCCATCCTGGTAATTTCCATAAGCCCTCTTGTTATCAATGCGGCTTTTGAATTATCCCCTAGTCCCATTCCATCAATAATTCCTGATGCAATTGCTATTACATTTTTCACTGATCCTCCAATTTCAACACCGATAATATCAGCATTTGTATAAACTCTAAAGGACGGCGACATAAAAACGTTCTGAACATATTCTGCTGTTTGTATATTTTTTGAAGCGGCTACGACAGCAGTGGGAACACTACGTGAGACCTCTTCTGCATGACTGGGACCATATAATGATACAATTTTATCCTCAGGATGATCAAGAACATTATTAATAACTTCACTAATTCTTAAAAGAGAATCCTCTTCTATACCTTTAGTTAAATTAACAAAAATAATTTCTTTATTAATTTTTCCTTTTAGATTATCAAGTAGAATTCTGACTGTATGAGAAGGAACAACTATTGCGATAATATCAACATCTTTTACAATTTCATCAAGATCATGAGAAATCGGAATATCATGAGGAATCGGGA
>JAOZSG010000132.1 GCA_029939785.1 Fidelibacterota bacterium
ACTTTTTCCAATGATAATTTCACATCTTGTAGACTCCCACTATTTTCTGCAAATACTCGTCTTTGTGTGAAAAATAATCCAAAGTTAAATTGTGAGTCCAGCATACCATTATTCACATAAGATTTGATTAACTGATTGCTTCCAAAAGTTTCACCGATCTGGTAGCAATTTGCATCCTTTTTAGGATTTATATCAGACTTAATCCTTTGAGTTAAACTTCTCCAAAATTTATAAGGTACATGTTTGGTTGCATCATGTCTGAATCCATCAATATTAGTTTCTTCGATCCACCATGCAGCATTATCAATCATTGTATTTAACGCATCATCAGAGTTAATAAAATCAAAAGATGGAAGAAATGTATCAAACCAGGTTGTAAGACGAAACTCATTCCATAATCTCATATTTTTTCTACCATCAGGTAAATTATATGTACCAAACCAATTCCTATGCTCACGGAAATAGTGATGTTCCTGGTGTGTATGATTTGAGACAAAATCAAGTAGGATTTTAATATTATTGTTTTGAGCAATATCTACCATGTTTTTAAATTCATCCATACTACCAAATCGAGGCTCTGTTTCGGTTGAACTAACAGGCCAGTATCCATGATAACCGGTGTAATATCTGTGAGGAGGAGGGAATTCTTGAAACGCATTGTTCGTGGTTTTATTAACTGGTGATATCCAGATTGTGTTTATTCCAAGATTTTTAAAATAACCTTCCTGTATTTTTTGTGTTATGCCTTTGAAATCTCCACCATTGAAGTTTGCTGCTTTATGTAATTCCGGATGATTTAATGGATTATCATTGGTCCTATCACCATTACAAAATCTGTCAGTCATAATAGAATAAATGATGGCATCTTGCCATATATAATCAGTATGATTATTAATTACTTTACCATTTTTAGTCCATACGGTAATAATGTTTCCAGGATAATTTCTGAAAGTTGCTACGGCTCTAATTACTGTTAATGTATTTGTATTATAGGAAGGTTTAAGAGGAATAATTAACATATTTTTAACTATTTGATATTCTGACTTTAGCAATAGTTTATTATTTTTTAAAATGTGGAATTGTAATTCAGTTACAGGTTGTGGTGCTTCTATATGAAGTTTAATATTATTTTCTGTTTTGTCCTGAATAAAATAAAGATTGGGTGATTCCGCTTTTAAAGGAGATTTAACTCGAATTAATGAATTAAAATTCCCAAAGCCATTGTCAATTTTTTCCGGATTAGTCGGGTCAGGAAATTCAGAACCTCCTGCAACAATTTGATATTCATAAACGCCATCATCCAACAGAACTGTTTTAGAGTATGTATTATCTCCATCTGGATCAGTCATCTCATCAGAGTTTCGGTTCCATGTGTTAAAACTACCCATGATATATACATTATCAATTCTTTTTTTAGGAGTATAATTAAATGTTACTGCTACTTTTGATTTTACAATTACTGGTAAAACAAGTTTGGAATCATCAATATTAAAATTTATAAAAGTTAAACCGAAAAAATTTTCTTTTGGAAAGAGTTTTAACTCCTTTGTTTTTTGATTGTATTTGAGTTTTATATCATCATTTTTTTCAAATGAAAGGTTATAGTCTGAAGTAAAATACAAATCATCCATTCTAATAACATTTTCAATATTGGTATCAATTTTTAAAAATTCCAATAATTCAGGTTGTCTTAAGTTTGTATGTTTTTGACATGAAACAATTAATAATAAATAACTTATCATTTGAATTAAAATTGATTTTTTCATTTGTTCCTCTGTATATTATTGTGCAAACAAGTAAACAAAGTGTCAGGTAAACATGTGCTTAATATTTCAAAATAGTGTTGAATACATGTTTTAGGGGCGATACATAACCTGTACTGATATTGGATCCAGTTCAATTTCTGTCGAAGAAACCGGGGCGATAATTTCAGTACCTGCTGTTGTACTATTGACTACTAATACCCATTTTTTATCCGGAATATTAAATTTTATCGGTTGTTGATTTGGATTGATCAAAATAATTACTTCTCGCCATGTATCATCATATTTACCACGATTAATTTTATAAGCAATGCAGTTGGTGGGAACATTAAAACCTAAATCTTCAAAAAATTGGATGTTTTTACGAATATCAAAAGCGTGTTTCATTCTAAACATTGGATGTTCGTTTCTTAGTTTGATTAAACCTTGGTAATACTTAAAAATATCCAGATTCTCCTGTTTATAATCCCATCTGATTTTGTTTATTTTATCAGGTTGATTATAACTATTATGAGAACCGAATTTTGTTCGTAGGATTTCCTGACCTCCATGCATAAATGGTGTTCCCTGAGAAGTAAAAAGAATCGCAGCGGCCAATTTGTCCATTGCTTTCAGTTCTGAATCATTATAAAAGGAACTGTCTTCAGTTGTTGCAACAATTCTATCCCAAAGAGTTCTTCCATCATGACATACCACATAATTAATAACTTCTGAAGGAGAATCAGCAAAATCATCAATACTACCAATGATTCCCTTTTTTACACCATCCACATACTTTCCGGTCTGAATATATCCAGGAGTCAAATCATACCAGGGACCTTTTAAAGCATCTCTAAAATTATCATTAAAAACACTAAAATTTTTACTGCGTTGAGTTCCTTTTACTGTGGGAATAATTGGTGTGTCCCCGGCAGTCCAGGGTTCACCATAAATAAAAATATCTTGTTTGATATTTTTTAGTGTATAGACTATTTCTTCCATGGTTTTCATATCATGCAAACCCATAAGGTCAAATCTGAAACCATCAATTTTAAATTCCTCTACCCAATATTTTAAAGACTCTATTATGAATTTTCTAACCATAATATTTTCAGATCTTATTTCATTTCCACAACCTGAACCATTCCAATAAGAGTTATTAAGTTTTGTCCTATAATAGAAGTTTGGTACAAACCCATTAAAGTTGTATTTTATATGTGAATTACCTTCAGCAGTATGATTATATACTACATCTAAAATTACTTTTATCCCTTTTTTATGACATGCATCAACAAGTTGTTTGAACTCCGAAATTCCTGAGCAATTATATTGGTCTGTTGCATACCATCCATCAGGTGCATTGAAATTAACAGGCATATAACCCCAAAAATAATTGTTAACATCATTTTCATGTTCAAAATCCTGTATTGGCATTAATTGAAGAGTATTTACTCCAAGTTCTACTAAATGATCCAATCCTGTTGATAAATCTGTTCCAGGAACGGTTGTTCCTGTTTCTGTAAAACCAAGATATTTTCCCTTGTTTTTTACTCCTGAATTTTCAGCAATAGTAAAGTCTCTTACATGCATCTCATAAATTACAGCATCGGAAAACGGAAAAGTCGGACTTTTAGTTATGCTGGTTTTATCATTACTAATAATTCCACGTCCATTATGAGCTGTTGTACACTTACAGTAAGGTTCAATAATTTCAATATTTTTATTATAATTTGGATCAGGACCATCAACTTGAAAAGTATAATATTTATTTTTCAGATTTTTCGTAATACTCAATTCCCAAGTACAAAGATCTGCTTTTTCCATGAAATATGTTTTTTTATCATTACTTATAGGATCGTCATATATATTTAAAATGATTTCTGTAGCACCGGGAGCATATACTACAAATTTTGTTTCTTCCGGAGTATAAAAAGTGCCAAGAGGCTTATCTGTTGTATATTGCATACTGTCCAAAATACCTCTTATATAAAGGTTACTTTCAATAAAACCTTTAATATAAAGTTTGGCAGGGAGTTGTTTTAGATCAAAGTTTTCTAAGAATTCCAATTCAAGTATGATACTGGTTGTACTGTTTTCCTGTATTAATTTTGTCTGTATTGCTTTTACAGTTTTTTTGTTCTTTAATATTACCTTTGGAGATAATTTTTTAAGTTGAGATTTATCAACGGGGTTAGTTAGCAAAACAGTTAATTTATTTGGAGTATCTATAAATGCTTTTCTTATAAAAGGTTTAATTTCGGGTTGTGATGTGAATATTTCTTTGTGTCCCTGTAAAATCCAAATTTCATTTGTCATTGATCTGGACCATGTTCGTTCCGGAGTATCCTTATCTTTCCAATCAGTAAATCGAGGAAGAATATTGATATTTCCTTTTGCAGGGTATTCATCAATATTTAATATAAATATTTTTCCAAATTCGTCTTGATCTTTTGGGAATATTTCAACTGTTTTGTGATCTAACCATGTCCAAAGTGACCAGCCGTCATATTTTTTATCATATCGATGGTAATGTACTGTAAGTGTATTCATTGTTTCTATCTCTTCTGCTTTTAAGTTTATAATTAAGAATAATATTAATATTCCAATTAATAAATATTTCCTTTTTAAAATAGAAATTATTTTTCTCATAGTCCAATACCTCGTATTTAATAATATTTATTTAACAAATGTTACTAAAAATAATAGTATTTAATTGAATATGAAAAGTATTAAAATATTTGTTTGTGACAAAAAAGCAGAAAATGTCGAAAAACACTTTTATCCATTATTAATTAGTTTTATATTATCCCAAATTTAAAAACATTAATATCAAATTTAATTTAAATTTTTGGGGATAAGATAATAATTAATAAGGAGAACAAATGAGAAAAATCACATTATTATTTGTAATTATACTAATGGCATCAATGGTCTTTGCCGGTGGTATTGTAACAAATACAAATCAGAGTGCAATGTATGTAAGAACCTTAAATAGAAATGCTTCTACAGATCTGGACGCTGTATATTTTAATCCAGCAGGATTAACAAGTCTTGAGAATGGATTGCATATTCATTTTTCAAATCAATCGATTCTTCAGGATAAAGGAGTTGAAACAACAAATCCTGCACTGAATGTATCAAAATATGAAACCACAATCAAAGCACCAATATTTCCAGATGTTTTTATTGCTTATAAACACAATAAACTTGTTTTATCAGGTGGATTTGTTCCTATCGGTGGCGGTGGAAGTCTTGAATATGAAAAAGGATTACCATCTTTTCATAGACCTCTTGCAGGTTTAGTTGCAGGTTTTGCACCTTATGGTGTTACTGGTTATCAGGCAGACATTAGTTTTTCCGGTTCTTCTGTATATTTGGGTCTGCAGGGAAATATCTCCTGGGAAGATAGTGAAAATCTTTCATTATCTTTTGGTATGAGGTATGTATCTGCAAAAAACACTTATGAAGGATATATGAGAGATGTACAAGTAAATCCAGGTGGTCAATGGACTGCTCCTGAAAATCTTCTTTATAGTAGTGCAGCTGCTCTGACCGCTGCAGGAGGAACTTTACAAGGAGCAATTGATGGCGGATATTCTGCAAATACACTGGCTGACTTAGTAGGTGCCGGAGCAATAACATCTGAACAAAGAGATCAATTGGTAGGTGGATTAGCACAAGTGGGTATAGATGCAACAGGATATACAGTTGCTCAGGTACAGGGAGCATACAATGCTGCTGCTGCCGGAATGACAGCTCAGGGAGATGAGATTGCGGCTGCGACTAATATGGACGTTGATGCAGAACGTACTGGAACTGGTACTTGTATGATTTTTGGTATTAATATGAAACCAACTGAAAATATTAATATTGGTTTACGTTTTGAAACTAAAACATCTCTAACAATGGAAAATAAAACAAAAGTTGATGGTTCCGGATTATTTCCAGATGGAGCAAAAATAAAAGCAGATATGCCAGCTATGCTTGCCGCTGGAGTTTCATATAAAATGAATGATAAAATCAGACTTGAAACAAGTATGAATTATTATTTTGACACAGATGTTGACTGGGGTGGAACAGAAATAGATCTTGAAAATGCTTATGAAGTAGGACTTGCTTGTGAATATTCAGTAAGTAAAACTTTTAGAGTTAGTCTTGGATACCTCTATGCCACATCTGCCGCAACTAAAGATTATCAGACAGACATGGATTTTGGTTTGGATTCAAATACTCTTGGTTTTGGTATTGGTTATGACCTTTCAGAAAATATTGGTTTGAATCTTGGTGCATTAAATACAATGTATACAAAAGCAAAAAATGTATGGGGATCTGAAGAGTATTACAAATCAACATTGATTGGTTCTTTTGGAATAGATTATAGATTCTAATATTTAAAATTAGATTTAGATTTAGATTACTGCCTCGATTTAATAATCGGGGCAGTTTTGTTATTAATACATTTTACAAATAATTATTCTACTTGGAATTAATTATAATAATTTTAGATTTAGACGATAAATATTCAATTCAATTATAATTAGAGGAGGTTAATAATGTGGAGAAATTTACTTTTTATTATAATCCTTTTTTTTTCAGTATCTGCATTTTCTGCTGAAAAAACCGGTTGGGGATGGGGAGGTATTCCCGCTATTAATTATAATGCTGATGATGGTTTTGGTTATGGTGCAATTTTAAATATTTTTAATTATTCGGATGTTGGATATGAACCCTATTATATAAAATTAAATCCTACTTTTTTTATGACAACAGGTGGTAAACAGGATCATACCCTGTATTTCGATTCTCCTTATTTGCTTAGGAACGGTTGGAGATTTAATATTAGGCTTAGATATAAAAACGAAGAATATTTTCCATATTACGGATTAGGGAATGATTCGGAGTATAATTCTTCTTATATAGAAGTCAATGATGATGATAATTCATTGGATTCACTGCACGGTAAACATTATTATACACAACAATCAGAACAAGTGAAGTTTATTGCAAATTTTCAAAAGGCACTTGTTCTCAGGAAAAACAAAAAACCACTTATCTCTTTATTAATTGGATATGGTTTTATAAACGTAAATAATGAATTAAATAAAAATGAAGGCATTACAACAAAGGTTGAAGAAGATATAAATAATAATATAATTACTAAGAAGGATTTTGACGGTAGATTTAATAGCTATGCAAAATTTGGTTTGATTTATGACACAAGAGATAACGAACCTGCACCCAATTATGGAGTATGGTCAGAAATTGTAGGCGAATTATATTCATCTGTTGTAGTTAGCGAGACTAACTTTGCCCGTATTACTTTTACTGACAGGCGATATTTACAGATCTTTGAAAAATTAGTATATGCCAATAGAATTGTAATTGAAAAGATTATTGGAGATGCACCATATTCAATGTATTATCCTTATGGAAGTAGTGAAAAGGCTGATGAAGGATTGGGAGGAAATAGATCTTTACGTGGAGTGTTAAAAAATAGATATATTGGTCCGGAAAAGTTTTTTATAAATATGGAATTACGATATAAATTTTATGATTTTAACGTATTTGGTCAGAATTTTTACATCGCAGCTAATACTTTTGTTGATATTGGACGAGTATGGCATGATGATGATAAGACAGGCGGCTTTAATAATTTACATATAGGCAAAGGGATAGGTTTACATATTGGTTGGAATGAGAATTTTATTGCTTATGCGGACTATGGTTTTGGAGATGAAGCGGAAGGTCAATTATATATTGATATTGGATATTTGTTTTGATGAAATTAATTAAAAACAAACAAGTTTTTGGATGGGTAATGTATGATTGGGCAAATTCGGCATTTGCTACAACTGTAATGGCAGGATTCTTTCCGGTATTTTTTAAAAATTACTGGAGTGCTACAGCAGATGTAAACCAGAGTACTGCATTTCTCGGATTAGCGAATTCTATTGCTGCATTAATTGTAGCCTTACTTGCTCCTATATTGGGAGCAATAGCTGATCAGACTTCATCAAAGAAGCGTTTTTTGATATTTTTTGCTTATCTGAGTGTATTAATAACGGCTTGTCTTTTTTTGATTGAATATGGTCAATGGATGATAGCAGCAATTTTTATGTTATTGGTACGATCGGCTTTTCAGGCGGTAATATTTTTTATGATTCATTATTACCTACTGTTGCAAATAAAGATAATATAGATTTTATTTCCTCAAAAGGTTATGCAATGGGATATCTCGGAGGAGGATTGCTTTTTTTAATTAATGTTCTGTGGTATCTCATGCCGGCAACATTTGGGTTTCAGGTAGAGCAAGAGGCAAAAATAGATCAGTTACTACAACAAAATATGACAATTATTCAATTAGCGGATGATAAAAACTTTCAAATACCGGAAAATAAAATTGGAAAAGCGAAAGTGACAAGTCATATATATTCTCCAATACAAGTTCTGGAATATAAACGTGGGAAAAATTATAATTTTGCGAAAATAAAAGTAACATTACCGGAAAATATAAATACAGATTTAATTGGAAGTACTTTATCATTTGGGAATTATAAATTCGGAAAAATTGTAAATTATTATGATAATTCAATAATTGAACTTGTAAATATTACCCGAAAAATTGAAAATAGCGATACTGCTGATTTTGTCATAAAAAACGATATAATATACGAACATTATAATAATGGTGTAATTTCAGGAGTAAAAGGACTGGAAAATCATTTTGATAATATTACAATAAAAACAGATTTTTTACCTCCATCTAAAGAGTTTTTGTCTATTAGGTTAAGTTTTATTTCTGTTGCTTTATGGTGGGGAATATTTACTATCCCAATAATAATATTTGTGAAAGAAAAAAAACACGTTGGAAAATCTCTGTCAATTGTTTTTTATGTTAAAAATGGTTTTGGAAAATTAGCAGGTACTTTCAAAAAAGTAAAACATCTAAAAGTTGTCTTCACCTTTTTAATTGCGTATTGGTTATATATTGATGGCGTAAATACAATTATCAGAATGGCAGTTGACTATGGTATGTCTATTGGATTTCCATCCAGTTCTTTGATTGTAGCATTACTTATTACACAATTTGTGGGATTTCT
>JAOZSG010000133.1 GCA_029939785.1 Fidelibacterota bacterium
TAATTCCGGGTTGATTGAAAAAGGATTGGGTTTCAGATATTTTAATTATTTTCATATTACTTTCAGTTAAATTTTTATTTTTCATTTGTCGTTTTTAGTAATTTGTTTGTTAGCATTATTCATGAATGAATATAATATGATTTAGTTGGAATTCCAGCAAAAATTCGATCAGAATCATTCAGTATTCGTATTAATCTGTATAAAAAATTGACACAATCTTAACATTTTTTTAATTATGGGTTAACAATAGAGTTATATTATTAAGCAAAATTAAATCAAAATGAAAGGTTCAGGAAAATGAAAAAATTATTATTGATGAAAAGATTACTTGTCTTGTTAGTATTAATGAATTGTATAATCTCTGCAAATGCTTCCGAAATTACTTCAAATTGGAAAATTTCAGGGTATGTTATAAGTGATTTTTATCATATAACAAAATCAGATTCAAACGAATATACCGACTATAAACCTAAAGAATTCAAACAAATTAATCAGGATTTTGAAGGAAATACGGGATTTCAAATAAGAAGAATCTATTTAACATTCGACAATACAATTTCTGATAATATTAGTGCAAGAATACGTTTTGAAATGGGTAATACTCCATTTGCACAGACCAAAATGGAACCTTTTATAAAAGATGCTTATTTAAAGTGGAAAATCAATAAAAATCATAATCTCTACTATGGTATTCAAGGATCAGCAGCTTTCGGATTAATTGAAAAATTCTGGGGTTATCGTATTATGCAAAAAACTGCAAGTGATTATTATGGTATTCGCAGTTCAAGAGACTTTGGAATTGGTCTGAAGGGGAAAATTGCTAAAAAAGTTGGATATCATGTAATTGCCGGAAATGGTGAAAGTAATAAATCAGAAAAAACAGGTGACATGACAAAACTCTATGCTGCTGCTTTTGATTACTCTCCAATTAAAAACCTAACAATTCAAGTATATGGTGATGCTTTAGTTTGTGACAATAGGGATAATGAAACTACTTCCCAAATATTTACAGGCTACAAAAGTGATCTGTTCAGAATAGGATTTCAATTCACTCATCAAACTAATGTTTTATTAAAATCAACTCAAGTTGGTACAGTTGATCTGATTGCTGTTCCTCTAGTAATTAAAATTAATGACAAATTTAATGCAATAACACAATTTACAAAATACACTGTATCTGAAGCAATTGATTATGATCAGATGTTCGTTGTAACAGGAATTGATTTTCGCCCTGTAAAAAATGTTAATATTATGCCAAACATTGAAATAGTTCAATATAATTTTGATGGAGAACCAACAAAAACTGATTTAGTAAGCAAACTTACAGTTTCTTACAAATTTAAATAATCTAAACTGATAGATAGTGTTTAGTTAAAAATGAACTAAAAAACAGAGACAGGATCAATAGAATGACAAAATATATTTATCCAATAAATTCTATTAATCCAGTCTAAAAAAAGGAATTAAAATGAAAAAATTATTATTAATTACATTAATCGCATTACTTGCACTTTCCCTGATTCAATGTGATGGGGAAAAGAAAAAAGCAACAAAAGAACTTGAATTATTAGGAGCAGGTGCTTCTTTCCCCTATCCTCTTTACTCAAAAATGTTCAGCGAATATTTCAAAGCAAATTCAATTAAAATTAATTACCAGGCAATTGGATCAGGTGGCGGAATCAGACAATTGACAGCAAAAACTGTGGATTTCGGTGGTACAGATGCCTTTATGAAAGAAAAAGATTTATCAGCAACTGATGGTGAAATATTACACATGCCAACGTGTATCGGAGCAGTATCTGTAACATATAATTTACCAAACAATCCTGAATTAAACTTTACAGGAAAAATCATAACAGATATCTTTTTGGGAAAAATCACAAAATGGAATGATTCTGCAATCAAAAAAGAAAATCAAGATGTAAAATTACCGGACGAAAAAATCACTGTTATTCACAGATCAGACGGAAGTGGAACCAGTTTTGTTTTCACAGATTATCTGAGCAAAACAAGTACAGAATGGAAAACAAAAGTCGGTGCCGGAAAATCTCTAAGTTGGCCTGTAGGACTCGGGGGAAAAGGAAATCCCGGAGTTGCAGGACTTATCAAACAGATTCCCGGAAGTATAGGTTATGTTGAGTTAATCTATGCTGAACAAAATGATTTACCTGTAGCAAAAATTCAGAACAAAAGTGGTAATTTCATCAGACCCTCATTAGAATCAAGTAGTTTATCTGCACAAATTGATATTCCTGAAGATACAAGAATAACTATTACGGATACAGATGCAGCAGAAGGTTATCCAATTAGTAGTTTTACATGGTTGATTTTTTACAAAGAACAGAGTTATAACAACCGAACAAAAGAAAAAGCTGAAACATTAATTCAATTGCTTAATTGGATGATTCACGATGGTCAAAAATATCCAACCGAATTAGGATATGCTTCATTACCGGCATCAGCAATAGAAAAAAGTAAATTAATTATCAAAAAAGTAACATTCAATGGAACTAACCTTGTCAAATAATAACAAGATAACTATTTCTTCTAATTCTATTAAATATTCTGACAATTGGAAATTAGGAGAAAATATATTCAACTCTGTTTTAACCGGATCAGGAATAATGATCATTATGATAGTTATCGGAATATTTTTAACTCTCATATTATCATCACTTCCTTCTATCAAACAATTTGGAATAAACTTTGTTACAGGCACAACCTGGGATCCGGTATTCGAGAGATTTGGTGCTCTACCATTTATTGCAGGTACATTAATCACTTCTTTTTTGGCTCTTCTAATTTCTATTCCTTTTTCAATTGCTATCTCAATACTTCTTGGAGAATATTTTAAAAGAGGAATTTTCTCAGGTTTCATAAAAAGTATGACCGAACTTCTGGCAGGTGTACCTTCTGTAATATTTGGATTTTGGGGAATTTTCTTTTTGGTGCCAATCGTCAGAGAATTTGAAAAAATATTGGGAATTACTGCATATGGAATTGGAATATTTAGTTCATCAATAATTCTGGCAATTATGATTATTCCATTTTCTGCATCAGTTGGTCGTGAAGTAATTGAATTAGTACCGTCTGATATAAAAGAAGCAGCCTATGCTATGGGAGCAACCCGATATGAGGTTATAAAAAAAATAGTATTACCCTACGCAAAATCCGGAATTTTCGCCGGCATTATTCTGTCTCTTGGCAGAGCTCTTGGTGAAACAATGGCAGTAACAATGCTTATTGGTAATTTTAACAAAATGCCAACATCCATTTTTGCACCGGCAAACACTATGGCAAGTGTTATAGCAAATGAGTTTTCCGAATCTACATTTGAACTTTATACTTCATCACTAATCGAAATTGGTGTTCTATTGTTTATTGTATCAACAGTAATAAATCTTATTGGTAAATGGGTGATAAAACGGATGGTGGTGAGATAGAGTTGGGAGTTAGGAGTGGAGTTGGGAGTGTCCAACATCAAAAAAGGAAAGTATGACAGAAACAAATTTAAAGATAAGATCAATCAAAAATATAATATTCAGGACAATAATAATTGGAGTTGCTCTTCTTGCAATTCTTCCATTATTCTTCATTATATTTTATGTAATAAAAGAAGGATTAAGTGCAATTAACTGGGAATTTATTTCTTCAGTTGCAAAACCTATTGGAGAAAGTGGTGGCGGAATTCTAAGTGCATTAGTTGGTTCTTCAATATTAATCGTAATTGCAGTTATCATTGCGATTCCTATAGGAATATCAGCCGGTTTATATATATCAGAACATAGTGATAGTAAATTAAGCAGTATGATTCGATTATCTGTAGAAGTTTTACAGGGAACACCTTCGATTGTAATTGGAATAATCGGCTACTTCTGGTTTGTGAAACCAATGGGGCATTTTTCAGCATTATCAGGTGGAATTGCTTTAGCATTGATGATGTTACCAATGATTGTCAAAACTGCTGAAGAAACTTTGCGAATGATACCTTTTTCCTTAAAAGAGGCTTCACTTGCACTTGGTGTACCATATTACAAAACTATTTTAAAAGTAATACTTCCAGCAGGTTTGAGTGGAATAATGACAGGTGTAATAATCGGAATTGCGAGAATCGCCGGTGAAACAGCACCATTACTTTTTACTGCTTTTGGTAACGCTTTTTTTAGTACAAATATTCTGAAACCAATCGATTCATTGCCATTATTAATCTTTAATTATGCAACCAGTCCCTATACAGATTGGCATAAAATGGCATGGGGAGCATCAACAGTTTTAATATTTTTTATATTAATTTTAAATATAACAACAAGGATAATAGTAAATAAATGGAAAATCAAATATTAACAACAGAAAATCTGTTTGCACATTACGGAGATATTGATACTATTAAAAATGTTAATGTATCATTTCCCAAAAATAGTATAACAGCTATTATGGGACCATCAGGATGTGGAAAAACAACCTTTTTAAGATGTCTTAACAGAATGCATGAACTTACACCAAATGCGGGCTCACGAGGGAAAATCATACTTCATGATGAAGATTTGAACAAATTGGAACCAATCGAAGTCCGAAGAAAAATCGGAATGGTTTTCCAACGTCCAAATCCTTTTCCAACAATGACAATTTATGATAATGTCATAGCAGGATATAAGTTAAACGGAATACGGAAAAAACGTATTGAATTTGATCATATCGTAGAAGATTCATTGAAAAAAGCCGGATTATGGGAAGAGGTAAAAAACAATTTACATAAAAAAGGTTCTTTTCTATCCGGCGGTCAGCAACAAAGATTATGTATTGCACGGGCATTGGCTGTCAATCCTGAAATTATTCTAATGGATGAACCAACTTCTGCATTAGATCCAATAGCAACAAAAATAATCGAAGAATTAATTGTTGAATTAAAAAATACAGTTACTGTAATTATGGTAACTCATAATTTAGCTCAGGCAGGACGAGTTTCTGATTATACTGCATTTTTTTATTTAGGAGATTTATTAGAGTTTGGTCAAACAGAAAAAGTATTTACTAATCCAAAAAATGAAATAACAGAAAAATTTCTAACAGGAAAAATCGGGTAGTGTCAAAATTTCAATAAAATTGGAAAAATTAATTTTACAAATTCGATTAATCCCATTTAAATAAAAGGATAAAGAAAAAAATATGCTACGAGAAAATTTACAAGAGTTAAAAAGACAAGTAATAAACCAATCCAATATCATTGAAAAGATGATAAAAAACAGTATCGATGGTTTAATTAATCGAGATAAATCTATTCTGGATTTCATTGTTAAAAATCAGGAACCGGAAGTCAATTCCAATGAAATGAAAATTGATGAGCTTTGTATAAATTCCATTGCTCTGTTTCATCCTGAGGCAGTTGATCTTAGAATTATTATGATGATACAAAAAATAAATAATGATTTAGAAAGAATGGGTGATCTCGCTGTTAATATTTGTGAAGAGGCTTATTATCTTATCAAAAAACCTGAGATGAAATCTTATGTTGATTTACCTAAAATGGCTGAAAAAACTATTAATATGACAAAAAACAGCATTTTATCATTCATAGATAAAGATACAAATCGTGCAAATAATGTCTTAGATTCTGATGATATTGTTGATAATTTACAAGCCAAGATAATAAACGATATTGAGCAAATTATGATAAAACAACCCGAAGTAATAAAACGCTCATTAAAAATACTGAATATTGCTTCTCACTTAGAGAGAATAGCCGATCTATCTACAAATATTGCAGAAGATGTAATATTTATGGTCAAAGGAAAAGTAGTAAAACACAGACCTAAAGAAAATTAATTAATAAGAAAGTGAAAAATCAAATAATGAACAAATTAATAGCAATTCTCGATGATGAAGAAGATATTTTAGAACTCGTCTCTATTCATCTGAAAAAAGCAGGTTACCAAACTTCTGAATTCACCGAGCCAAAACAGTTATTCAGTTTTTTAGAGGATAAAACTCCGGCATTATTACTACTTGATTTAATGCTTCCGGAAAGTGATGGCATAGAGATTTGCAAACTGCTTAAAAATAGTCCTGAATATAAAAATATCCCCATTATTATGCTGACAGCAAAAGATGAAGAATTTGATAAAGTATTGGGACTTGAATTAGGTGCTGATGATTATATCACAAAACCTTTTTCTACCAGGGAACTTGTTGCTCGTGTAAAAGCAGTTCTTCGGCGTAATGCTTTAGAAGTTGAGTCAAAAAAAATTATTGTTAATGATATAATAACAATTGATTTGGAACGATATCAAGTATTTGTCAAAAATGAACAAATTGATTTAACCACAACAGAATTCAACATTCTGAAAATATTATCACATAATATTGGTCTTGTTTTCTCTCGTGATAATTTATTAGACAAATTATGGGGAAATGATAAAATAGTTAGCAGCCGAACAATAGATGTACATATTCGTAATTTGAGAGATAAACTGGGAACTGCCGGTGATATGATAAAAAATATACGTGGCGTTGGATATAAAATTGATTAATACTCACTGAACACATGATAAGATATAAATATTATTCAACTTATTTTCATGTTTTTAGTATGTTTTATGGTAAAAGAAAAGGATAAAAAAAGTGAAAAAACAATCTTCATTTTTTTCAAAAATAATAAGCAGTTTTGCGATTACAATATTAATATTAATGCTATTCATTTATGGAATCTCATCTGCTATAATCAAAAGGCATTACAAAAGTACTTTAACACAAAATTTAATAAACGTTAATAAATCTATTTCATACAAAATCCAGGATTATTTTTCTAATGCTGAAAAATTGGACAGTTTTATTAAAGATTTCGGAAATCAAATTAACACAAGGATAACAATTATTTCCCTTGATGGTCTTGTTCTGGCAGATTCTGACAAAGATCCAAAACAAATGGAAAATCACAAGTATCGACCAGAAATAGAAAAAGCAATTAATGGCGAAACGGGATCATCTACAAGATACAGTAAAACATTAAAAACAGAAATGCTCTATGTTGCAATACCCTTACAAAATGATAATCAAATTTATGGTATTGTTAGATCCAGTTTATATATGAATGATGTAACATTTCTGATAAATGATTTGAGAAAAAATCTTTTAATGTTCAGTACGTTTATATTTTTATTATCAATAATTATCTCTGCAATCTTAAGTAAAAATATTTCCAAACCTGTTGAATTACTTATCGAAGCAGCAAAACAAGTTTCCAAAGGAAATTTTAATACTAAAGTATTTCTCGGGAGAAATGATGATATTAATATTCTGGCAGAGAGTTTTAATGAAATGACAGAAGAGATACAAAATTTATTTCAAAAAATAAAACGCGAAAAAGAAAGTTTAAACTGCATAATTTCATCATTGGATGAAGCATTGATGGTAATCAACATTGATGGCAAAGTCATATTAACAAATGATAATATCAAAAAAATTACAACCAAAGAGATGACTAACAGACCATTCTGGGAAATTATACGGGATGAAAATTTTGAAAAATTCATTACAAAAATCAAAAACGAAAAAATCAATTTTTCTGAAGAGTGGAATTGGGATAATAAATATTTTCTATGTTCATTTGGATATGCACATTTAAAAAATGAAATAGTAATAGTATTTCACGATATCACAAAGAAAAAAGAGATGGAAATTATCAAGAAAGAATTCGTTTCAAATGTTTCTCATGAATTAAGAACACCTTTAACTGCAATCAAAGGTTTTGTCGAAACTCTTATAGAAGAGGAAAAACAGGAAGACAAACTACATTACCTGCAGATAATTGATAAAAATACAAATAGACTTATTAATATCGTGAAGGATTTATTGATTCTGTCAAATCTTGAAGAAAAGATCCAAATAGAAAAAGAACCAATTAATCTGGAAGAATTAATTAAAGAACAACATAAAGTATTTGAAAGAAAAATGAATGAAAAATCTCTTAAATTTAATATTATTTCGGATAAAAATTTATCTGACTTTTCAGGTGAAAGATTTCGTCTTGAACAAATGTTTATTAATCTATTAGACAATGCAATAAAATATACAGATAATGGTAAAATCAATATTTACTTATCTGAAAAAAGAAACAATGTGGAAATTATTGTTGAAGATTCCGGAATTGGCATCAAAGACAATCATTTCCCAAGATTGTTTGAACGCTTTTATGTTGTAGACAAATCCCGATCCCGAAAGATTGGCGGAACAGGCTTAGGTCTTTCTATTGTTAAACATATAGTTCTATTACACGATGGAAATATTCAGGTTGAGAGTAAAGTCGGAAAAGGTACAAAATTTATTATTAATTTGCCTAAAGTATGATTCATAAAAAAATCAAGAAAAGTTTTTCTTCCATGAATAATACTAATTGTCACTAATGATGAAATCGCAAAAAGTATTTTTTTCGCTATTCTTCGCATAGCACAGCAAAAACTAATCTAAAACCAGAGCACTGAAATGATAACTGATTACAAAAACAAACCTGCAATTTTATCAATATCCTTTGCAGCCTTTTTATCAACAACTTTAATATAATCAAAAAGTTGATCAGTTATTTCAGAAGTTGGAATATGTTCAAAATGAGCACGGTTTAAAAAATATTCTACTGCTTCAGGTGATTGCCCCATAATATCAAAAGCCATGTTGGCAGCTTCCTTTTTATTATGATTTACCCAATCAATTGCTTCCTTCATAACTTTGACAAATAATTCTGCAACTTCCGGATGATTTTTTAAAAATTCCCTTTTAAAAATTAAACCGGCATTTGGTAACTGAGTTTCTTTGTTATTAATTTTTTTCCAGATATCAG
>JAOZSG010000134.1 GCA_029939785.1 Fidelibacterota bacterium
GTTGCTGTTGGATTGTCAGAATCCCAACCACATAATGCTCCAATTTTTATTGTCTCTTTCAAGTCACCTTCACCATAAAGTAAACTGATAATACTGGCTCCAAAATTGATTCCAGCAGCAAAGCAGCCATTGCAGACTTTATCTTTAGTTGACCATTCATATCCATCATCCTGATTTACTTGGTATTTTTCATGAAGTGCGTCTCGAGCTTCTTCCCATTTTACACCTGATTCATATTTTTCTTTCACAAAATCGTACATTTTAGCAGAATATGAATCTTCCGGCAAATGCAATCTCGCTTCTTCAGCCATCCAAAATAATTTTTCTTTCATACTTAAATTTTCATCAACTTGGGAGGCTAATGAATGCATAATCACATAAAATTCAGCAATCCAGGCAGCGTTTTCTCTGGCTGTAGTCCTAATTGGAAGATGTGCCATTTTTAAAGCAAATTCAGGATTTCCCGGTGCAAAAAGTCCAAATATTTCTGTTGTCAATTGTGCATCGATCATTTCATAATCAGGATTATTTACAGGGTCACTGGTTTCAGGTGGCAGAATTCCCTTTTGCATAAGATTGTAAGCCGTTTGGTTAGATACCCAAAGATAATTTTCCTCTTCTGCTTTGATATGTTTTAACCAACCATCTCTAATCTGCTCTCCTGTAAGAATAGAAGTTTGATTTGTGTATAACAGATACTGATAAATATATTCGATATCTGTGTCATCATCTGCACCCCAGATTTTACCTTCATTTTCATAAAGAAAATCTATAGTCTCTGATAATCCACTTCCACCCCACATATTGGGCTCATCAGGTTTACCCCAATTATCTCGTGTATAAAATCCTGCAGCTCTCCCATCTTTGCCATCACCACCAATTTTATCCATTTCGGTAATCAAGCCTGTCCAGTTTGCAATACATTCAGCTAACCAAAATCCATGAAGTTTTTCTGCATATTCTGATCTTGATATTATTTTATCTGTTGATTTGGGAGTGTATTTCTTATAGATGAAATTATTGTCTGCCATTTGTTTTTTTACATCAGAAGTACAATTTGAAATAAATATTACTAAGACAATAATTAAAGCACAAACTTTGTATATTTTTTTCATTACTACCTGCTCTTCATAAAATTATTTATATCGTTTTTCATTGGTGCAGAAGGTTGGGCACCCAGTTTTGTCACTGATAATGCACCGGCTGCATTGGCAAATTTGATGGTTTCTTTTAAATTTTTTCCTTCCGCAATACCTACTGCAAGTGTACCATTGAATGTATCTCCGGACATTTGTCCAATCCAGCCTGCTTTCATTTTGTCAACATAATCTTCTCAGGAAATGCTCCGAAGATTGTCTTCATTTCTTGTGCAGGAAATAATTAAAATATCTAAAAATATAAGAATAATGTGCTTCATTTTTACCCTCATTTGATATTATTATTTACAGATTTACGTTTTGTAAAATTGGTTGGTAAGAGAATTCCATCTTGTTCATAATTACCAGTTCCATTTATTTGGTCTAACAATAATTTTGCAGCAATTTTTCCCATTAATTCATTTTGTTGAGTAATGGAACTGATTGGAGTTTCAAGAAAATCAGAATATGGATGATCATCAAAGGAAATAATTGATACATCTTCCGGTATCCTTTTTTTCTCTTCTTTTAGCGCTTTTAATGCACCTAGAGATATTGTATTACTAAAAGCAAAAATTGCTGTTGGTGGATTTTTTTTAGCCAGTAGGAGTTTTGTTTCAATATATCCGGTCTGAATATCATAATTGCCACCAACAATATTTGATTCATCAATTTTAATATTTTTTTTGATTAAAGCATCTCTATATCCACGAATACGTTCATCATTTGGTGAAGTACCAACAATACCCTGGATACATCCAATATTTTCATGACCTTTTTCTGACAGGTAGATAGTTGCATCAAAAGCACCCTGATAATTATTAGAACTTACATATTTGAGTTTTAAATTTGGAAAGTATCTATCAATAATTACAATTGGTAATGTTTCGGAAATATCTATTAAATGTTTTCCTTGGATGCCTACAGGACAAACGATTATGCCATCGAGATTTCTATTTTTTAAAATATTTATAGTATCGATTTCTAATTTAGTCTGATCTTCAGAATCGCAAAGAATGATTGAATAACCTGATTTTCTACACTCATTTTCAAGAGCCCTGGCAATGGAAGAAAAGAAGGGATTTGAAATATCGGGAATCACCAGTCCAATTGTAAAAGATTTTTGAAGTCTTAATCCTCTGGCAGTTTGATTGGGAGTAAAATTATTATCCTGTGCTGCTTTCTTGATAATATCCTGAGTATCCTTACTGATCCTGTAATCATCACCTTTTCCATTCAATACCCGTGAAATAGTTGAAGTAGAGAAACCGAGTTCTTTTGATAGATCTTTTAAAGTAACCGGAGATTGTTTTTTCGTCATGAAATTCCTATTCAGATAAAAATTATAAAATACTGATTGTCTTTTAAATAACCGATTGTGCAAATTAGTATTTGAACTTTAGGATGTCAAGATTTTTATTTTTTATGAATAAGTAGTTTTCTGATTATCTTTAAGAATACTTAAAAAACCCATGATAGTTTTGTGAAAAGAGTCCGAGCTTTTCCTTCAATATCAGTGTGTTTCGATGTTCCTTCCTGGTAAGCAATCTGAATAGAACCAAATGGTGGCAGAAATCGCCAGACAAAAACAAACTGGACAGATTTGCGAAGCATTTCAAACTCTGGGTTATACCATTCTCCAAAATAACTATTTTTTGTCTGATAAAATGCTTTGAAATAGAGATCCTTATTTACATAGTAACTACTACGAAAAATATGAATCAAGTTATTGTCTTCAGGTTCGGCTGGGTCTAACCAAAATTTTTCAATTGAATATTCTGCATTCCAACCCTCGATTATTTTTAGTTCAACTCCACCTGAAATCTGCTCAATATTGCGATCAAAATTTTTCCCAAAAGCATATTCAGCATAAAATTTTATTATATTCTTTGAATCGTAAGTAATTTCATTTGTTAACACATTATTGTAAAAGTCCTTTTCAAAATAGGGTAAATATTCTGCTTTATAATCATTTATGTAAGAGATTTCATACTCCCACTTTTTCAGAAATTGAAATTCAACACTATATTGTCCCTCATAACTCCTCAATTGGTGGGCAAGACTCCAATACTGATTATAGTTAACATCAGTTTCAATTGCTTCCAGAAATTTTGAATTGATCCAAAAAGTACGACTGATATTGGTATCAAACTCATTTCGATCATCATGGCGAATGAAACCAGTTTTATTCATA
Source organism: Fidelibacterota bacterium (assembly GCA_029939785.1). Classification (GTDB taxonomy): domain Bacteria; phylum Fidelibacterota; class UBA2242; order UBA2242; family JAFGTP01; genus JAOZSG01. The sequence continues at coordinate 3,331 of JAOZSG010000134.1, forward strand.
TTTTCTTTGATACCTTTGCCGAAATGAGATAAGCGAATATGAAAGTGTGAAAATTTTGAGTCATATGCAGGTCGCACAAATCCAGTCCAAACACTTTTATTTGCAGTACCGTGAGAATGAATAATCTGGGATGTCATTCCCAATACATCACTGGCAAAAAGTGTTGCAACAAGTCCAACTGATCCGGAATTTATACTATCGTAATTTCGATTTACACCAATCAATCCCAAGGTGGATCCTCTTTTGAATTCCCTGTTTATCCGAAATACAGAATAAAGTGCTTTGTCTCCGGCTTTGACATTTGCTCCGGCAGTAGATGGATCAGATTGGGTTGTCAATCCGTTTATCTTCCATTTTCCTACTTTTCCATTTATTTTCATACCCCAGGGGATTTCACCAATCCTACGAGAATAAAACTGTTTAACTCTTGTTGAATAGTTCTCACTGCCTTCTAAAAAAAATGGCCTTTTTTCAGCATAACTCATTTCAAAACGAGAAAGATTTACTTTTTCTACATCTGCTTCAATAGTGGCGAAATCTGGATTCAGTGTAAAATCGATTCCAAAATTTGAAACTGGATTGAAACGCAAGTCCAAACCAGCATTACGCTTAGGTTTATCTCCATCAATGAACTCTGTTTGAAAATATGGAATTACTAAGTAGGTTTTACGGTTGAGATTATCAAGTTTTAACGAATTCAATTTCCCAAATTGCGAAACCCGCATAATATTTGTTAATTTTTTACTTGTAAAACTCGATTCATTTAATCGAGCAATTCTTCTACCGAAATTCACTCCCCATGAAGTATCGTTGGTATTAAACTTTAATGATTTGAATGGAATTCCAATTTCTACAGACCAACCTTTTTGAAATATTTTTGCAGCTGAATACCATGTTTCATCCCATGTATAATCTTCTGTTCGTCCATTATCAGCAATTTTGCCTTCCTGTTGTGTACCCAGGGGATTAATTAAGAATATATATCCATTATTTTTATCATTAAAAGTATCCAACATTATTCCAATTGCATCATCTTGAATAATATTTCCATCTCGTTTAGTAATTTTCGAAGTAATTTTTGACGGATCCGGATCATAGCAGATAAATCCGAAATATATCATTTCTTTATCATATACAACTTTTACTTCTGTGTCCATTTTGGAAGGAGAACCATTTTCCGGCTCGAATTGATAAAAATCCTTCAGGGCCTCAGCATTTTGCCAGGATTCTTCATCCAGGATTCCATTAATTTCAATTTTATCAGTTTTGCTACTCGATTTAATATTTTGAGCACAGATATATTGACTTGTAAGCAAAAAAAGAAGCATATATTTAATTGTCACATCCAAATATTTTAAATAATTATTCTTATTTTTTAATTTTATTACATATAAGATCATATTCTAACCATCTTTCTTTTTTACTCTTTTCAATATCTCATTGAGTAACACTCAATGATTATATCCATCCAAGTCCATAATTTGAGTATTATGATTATAAAAATTAAGAATACATTGCTCTGAAATGTATTGATTATTAGTATAAGTAGAAGTCAGATAATATTGAATATTTATCTTAAATTGATCAGTTGTTTCTTCTGCTTGAATAAATAAAAATATTAAGCATATTATAAGTAATACTTTTTTCATAATTTCCACAATTATACTGTAATAACGTACAGGTTAAATTTTGTAAAATCAATCATTATATTTAAAATTTATTTTTTTCAATATCCTGAATTTCCTTCAACAGCATTAATATTTCGATACACTTTGACTTGTTTTTTAGGATAAATTTCATCCATTGCATATCCTTTTGGTTTGGTTTTTTACTAATAATATTCATAATTGAGATAACAATAATTGCTGGATTTATTAATAAAAAAATATTCATAAAATTAGAATAGAATGTAAAAAATAAAAAAAATAAATCAAAATTTAAAAATATCAAAAAAATTAGTAATTTCACGTCAATAAATTAAATAATAAAATTAACAGACAAGAAAGGTTTATTATGAAAAATTATGATGTGATAATTATTGGTGCAGGTCCATCCGGAATTATTACCGGAGTAACAGGGAAAAAGCAAAATCCAGAAAAAAGTTTTTTGATGATTATGGAAGAAAAAAAAGGATTGGTGCCTTGTGGAATTCCATATATTTTTCACGATTTGGATGATGTGTCAAAAAATGCAATGGGTCCCAAGCCATTTATTGCTGCAGGAGGTGAAGTTTTTGTTGATACAGTTGGTAAAGTTGATTTAGAAGAAAAGACATTGACTACTGTTTCAGGTGAAGAATTTTCATTTAGCAAACTTGTTTTTGCTACAGGTTCAATACCAACAATTCCAAAATTTATTAAAGGATTTGATCTTGAAGGTGTTGAATATGTGAAAAAAAGTTATAATTATATTGAACAATTGAAACAAAAAACTGATAAAGCAAAAAATATTGTAGTTATCGGAGCTGGATTTATCGGAGTGGAAATTGCTGAACAATTAGCAAAGTATAATGATAAAACAGTTTCACTAGTGGAGATGGAAAAACATTGTTTATATCGTGCTTTTTCAGAAGATTTTGCAACCAAAGCTGACATCGAAGTTAGAGAATCTGGCGTTAAACTATTTACTGAAACAAAAGTAGAAGAAATTATTGGTAAAAATGGCAAAGTAACAGGTGTAAAACTATCTAATAGTGAAACCTTGAATGCTGAAATTATAATTACAACAGTTGGTTACAAACCTAATTCTGATCTGGCCAGAGATGCAGGACTAACAATAAATAGTCAAGGTATGATTCGAGTTGATAATTATCAGAGAACTGAAGCAGAAGATGTTTATGCTGTTGGTGATTGTTCACAAACTGTTGGATTCATTACTGGAAGAACAGATAATATTATGCTTGCTTCTACAGCAACTGCCGAAGCAAGAGTATTGGGTTACAATCTATTTAGTATCAATTTACTAAGAAATTTCACTGGAACTTTATCAGTATTTTCTACAGAAATCAATCATAAAGCTTTTGCTTCTGCCGGAGCTATAGAGCAGGTTGCAAAAAAAGCAAATATTGGATATGTTATTGGAGAATTTGCAGATGTTGATAGACATCCTGGTACAATTGCAGATACTTATCCTCTAGAAGTAAAATTAGTAGTTAATCCTGAAAACGGTGAAATCATTGGTGGTGAAATATATGGTGGGAAAAGTGTAGGAGAAATGATAAATATTATCAGTCTTGCTATACAAAAATATGTAACTGTATATGAGTTTGTTTCTTTCCAGATTGGAACACACCCATTATTGACAACAGCTCCTACAAAATATGTTTTGATTAAAGCTGCTGAAATGGCTATCGCAAAAATGAAAAAGAAATAAAATATTTCTAAATTATAATATAACCATTCAGAATTATTTTTGAATGGTTATTTTTTTTTATTAAATAGCTAGTATATAAAGGTTTTAATATGGTGTATTTGTTATTGTGAGTTCGTTATTTTTTTTCAAATTCGTAATCTCGTTCAACTTTTGCAATTCTTGTTTTAAAATTCTTATACCATTGATTTCGTCCTTTTTCTCTTGCAATTGAATGTTCCGCATTTTTTTTCCTTTTTTTATTGAATCCAAATCTCGTCAATATGAAACTGTTATTCCAAGTTCATTTCTCGCACTTTCAGCACCAAAAAATCCTTTCTGCTGTTTTACTAACTCAGCCATTTCTGAATATCCATTATCTCCGTCTGTTCGTGTCGACCTGAATATTACTGCATAATATGGTGGTTTTGGCGTCTGTGCTATCATATTTCTATTTTCCTTGTTTTTTTGAGCTTTATCAATCTTTTATTCTTCTTCTTTCGTGCTATCTAATAAAACATAACTTGTTTATAGAATAATCCTGTAGGATTATTCTATTGGTTTGAATTTTTTTATCTTAAAAGTTATTTATAAATAATCTCTTTCAAAAATCTCACAAGCCGTTTTGATATACTCACTACATTCAAAATTATTTTTCTCCTTAAGACCAAGCAAAACTGCACAGTTATCTGATTTATGAATATCCTCAAATTTTTCTATGAATTCACTAGTAATCTGATAAATTTTTTCCTTGGCTTCAACACTACTAAATTCTTTATAATATTTTAAACCAAGTAACATAACAGCACCAGAAATAGCACCACAAATATTTTCTGTTTTACCTATTCCACCACCAAACCCAGATGCAATTTGTTTTGCCATATCTTCTGAAATTCCAAAACTCTCTGCATAAGTTGTAAAGACTGCCTGAGCACAATTATAGTTTTGACTACTTAGTTCCAAGGCTTGTTCTATTTTATTCATTTTTCACCTATTTAATTTTCAAATAAGATAATATAGAAAAAATGATATTCAATATAATTTTTTAACTTAGGCATAAATATTCTTTTTCTTTTTTTTAATTACTACTAAATTTCAATTGTGAAAAATAAAAAAATTATATTATCAATCCTTGTCTTAACTTTCATAATTAATATTTCTCATGATTTATTACCATATCATATTCATGCAATAAATCATTTTTTCCAAATTCCTCATGAGCACTCTATTAATAATATTGATGAAAATGAATGTGATTGCAAAAACCATAATCATAATGATGATCATGATCTGTGTATTATTTGTTTTGTAAAAGATAATCATCGGTTCCAAAATGAACCTCAAAAAATTAATTTTTCCATCCTACCAACAAATATTATTCTTCAAGATAAAAATGATAATACACCTAAATATTATTCTTATAGTTTTTATCAAAACGATCAATTTCATAAAAAGAAATCTAAGTATTTAATACAACCTCACTCCCTTCGTGCCCCTCCTTATTTAATCTAATTTTAGTTATGTAATATTCAATTTTGATTGGATTTTCCAGTCAATTGCTACGTTATAAATTTTAATTTTATTAGAAAGAAAAATTATGAAAAGAATTCTATTAACAATATTATACTGTTTTGCTATAGTTACCGTATTATCGACAACTCAAAACTGTCAAAAATCAAATAAAGATCACGGTCATGAACATAGCAAAGAAAGTGATCATTCTCATGACAACCATAATCACGAGGATACAAAAGATAGCGACCATTCGCATGACGACCATGATCACAAACATGCAGAAGATAGTGACTATTCTCATGACGACCATAATCACGAACATGCAGAAGATAGTGACCATTCTCATGACGACCACGATGACAAACAAAAAACCCAAATTATTCGGCCAAAAACTTTTACAAAAACTTTAAATGTAACAGGAACAATTAAAGTCTCTCCTAACAATGAAAATATTATTACTGCCACAACAAATGGAATCATTAAATTTCAAAAAGACAACCTTGTTATTGGTTCTAAAATTGAAAAAGGTTCAGGTTTATTTTCTATTTCTGGTGAAGCAATGGCAAATAATAATATCAATGTCCAATTTATAAATGCAAAAAATAATTATACACAAAGTAA